>JBDUCB010000146.1:0-7526 GCA_040003695.1 bacterium | reverse complement strand
CCGCCGTGCTCGCGCTGGTAATCCAGCGCCTCACGCAGATGTTGTGGGCTGATGAGATTCTCCCGAACGAGAATTTCGCCTAATTTTGCGGACATTTTTACCCCGGTGCTGAGATATCCAAGAAATGATTAACGGGACGGGCCAGCGGATTCTGCCTCAAAAGACTGTGCAGGGCTGGGGTTGGGACTAACAGCGGAACGGCGCTAAACACCGTTGGCCAAAGATAGTACAAGTTGGCTGTGACACTGTCAAGGCCGAATTTTTGAGCAATTCGACGCTGTGGACGCCTTTTTAAGCACGATGACGTTGCCGATCACCATCGTGCGTGAAATTCATTTGCCGAAAAAACGGCAAAAAGCCGTGCCGGATAAGATCCCGGTCACGGCTTGTTTCCTCAGAGTTCGCAGTGTTACGGGCGGCGACGGCGGGTAGGAGTCGCGATCTTTTCCGGCACCACCTTCTCAGTGTTTTTAAGCTCCGCCAGTATCGCCTTCGCATCCGCCTTAAACTTGTGAGTATCGGGAGCCACATCGACGTAATGCTGCAGGTAGTTTGCTGCCTCTTGATATTTCGCTTTGTCGCCACTAGCAAACAGCGACAGCCCGGCGCCGAGGTTCGCATCGGGATTATCGGGTTGAGTCTCAAGAATAGTGTGGAACTCGGCATAAGCCTTGTCGACTGCCCCAGCGTCCAGGAGCATCTGGGCGGCATCCAATTGTGCCTTTGCTTTCTTAACCGGATCAGTCTCGGCGGCTATGTAATCCTTGAAAGCAGCAAGGGCGGCTTCTGATTGTGTTGGATCAACTTTTGTAACCATCAGCCGCATTGATTCCGCGTGGGCGCTATAGGACGCAAGTTTATTCCCGTTGTAGTGCTCTAATTCTGTGGCCTCGGTCGGAACAGTCATCGCTTTTATTATGGCTGCCGCTTTCGCACTCGCCGTGGCGGCGGCTTTGAAATCGTTTTTTGCAGCTTCAACGCCGGCGTTTTTTGCCGCGTCGTCTTTGGCCGAAATGCTGGCGTTATATTTATCTACACCGCGGGCTTTATACGCAACCGCCTCATTCGTCAATAGAGCCGATTGCTGAGAATCAGCAGCGAGGCCTTCCTCGTACTGCTTAATTGCTTCATCGTAGTTTTTTGCTAACAGCGCAGAGTTTCCGGCTTTGAAGGTTCGTCCGACGATTTCGTTTGCATTCTTGGCTTTCTCGTTTTGAGCAAGAGCCGCGGCCCTCTCGCGTTCCATTTCAGCTTGCTTGGCTTTGTCTCCCGCGGTCGGTTGGGCGGCTCCGGCGGCTGGCCCCCGTTGGGCCATCGCCGCTTTCATTTGATCCAAAGTTAAACGCTTACCGTCACCGGGAACTAAGGTCAGGGTGTAATCGATCTCGCGGCCGACCTTCACGTTTGGAATCCAATCCGGGCTCGCTCCCGTCTGACTAGCTGTCACGATGTAGGTTCCCGTGTAAGGTAATCCTGCGAATACGAATTCGCCTTTCTTGTCAGTCTTGGTCTCAAACTTGCCGGCGATATCAATTCTGTAAACGTCTATCTGCGCACCCGCGACCGGAACCTGCGTGCCATCAGCCTGCTTCATGACTACGTGACCACGAAGGGGAGCGTTCTGGGCGGCGGTCAAGACCGCCGTCGACATGAAAAGCGCGGCAAGCGCGACTAAACCAAATGCGTATCTGCGAAACATTAAGGCTTCCTCCAAAGTTATTACTTAGAATTTGAGATAACGGGAGAGTTCATACGATGCAACTGAACACCTTCCGGTTGTAACTTTGACTTGAAACGAGCGGCCTAAAGTTAATAAGCAAACCTCTTAGTGTCAAGCAGATATGGGATCGGATCCGTAGCTCCCGCTTCGCGGAACGCACGCAGGCGTAAAGCACACGAATCACACTCACCACAGGCTCGATCCGAGCGTGCATAACAGGACCAGGTGAGATTGAGGGGGGCATTCAACTCTTGTCCCAATCGCACAATCTCCGATTTCTTCATTGCAATAACCGGAGTCTTGATTTTGATATTTGTTGATGGCCTCGTGCCAAGATCAATTGCTCGTTGGAAGGCCTCGTAAAACTCCGGGCGACAGTCAGGGTAACCGGAAGAATCCTCAGCGACAGCGCCAATGTAGATGTAGCGGCCGCCAATTGCCTCCGCCCAACTGGTTGCGATCGACAATAGGTGAGCATTGCGAAAGGGCACGTAGCTGGTAGGTATTGATGTGCTTTGCAGGTTTGTTTGAGTAATAGGTATTCCAGCGTCAGTCAGTGACGAGCCTCCAATTTGAGCGAGATGGGTTAACGAAACAACAAGCTGCTCTTTAACGCCATAGTATTCGGCCAAATGTTCAAAGGCCTGACGCTCGCGCGCTTCAGTTCGCTGTCCATAGGAAACGTGAAGAAACGCGAGCTTGGGAGTGTCGCGCTGCGCAACGGCGGCTGTCACGCAAGAATCCATGCCACCTGATACGAGGCAAACCGCCGCTTTCTGGCGGCTGGCTTCAGTTTCAGCTGGCGTTTGGTAAGCGGTGTCGTCAGATCCACCCATTAAACACCTCTCGCCTCAGGTCCCCAGATGTATTTGTGTAATTGCAGTTGCATACGGACGTCGAGCCCACTTGCGGCGATGGAATCCGCCAGTCCCTTTAAATCGACTGCGCCCCACGCCGGTGAGATGAGCACCGCCCTCGCGCGTTGGGTCAGGTTGTAGTCTTTGATAATTCTTTGCGCATATGTCCAGTCGTCTGAATCAGCGATTACAAATTTCACTTCGTCCTTATCAGTTCGCAGACACTCCAAGTTAGGCCAATAGTTACGCGCCTCTTCGCCAGAAGTCGGACACTTCACATCCAGAATGACTTTCGCTCTCGGATCTACGTGTTCAGTTGAAAAGTATCCGCCAGTTTCCAAAAGCACTTCGTAATCCGCCTCGCACAACGCTGCAATTAGATCGAGACACTCCGGTTGGGCCAGCGGTTCGCCGCCCGTAACTTCGACCAACCGGCAACCAAACTGCTTCACTTGGTCCATGACTTGCGCCAGTGAAATATGTTCGCCACCTGTGAAGGTGTATTCGCTGTCGCACCATACACAACGCATCGGGCAGCCAGTCAGTCTGATGAAGCTGCAGGGCCGGCCGGCGTGCGTGGATTCACCCTGAATCGAACGGAATATTTCAGTAACTCTTAACATTGAGAAATTAGTTCGCGGGGATCGCTGCACTGCTTAGTTTTTAAAATTTGAATCTAGCGCAGGCGCAAAAGCCTGTCAAAGTTGAGAACTAAATACAATAGCCGGCAACGCGCTGGGCTCCAGAACATCCAATCTTTTCGACGCGCAGCCAGGATAGCGACGTGTTAGCATAAACAATCACCGGACAGTTCCCCTTGAGTCAAAAAGTCGAGCAAATCGAAAGGACATTAGCGGCCGCCACAGCGCGCCTGCTGGCGCGTGCGACGGATGCTTATTCGGTTTGCGCTGAGACGCTGGTAACACGCATTAGCGCCGCAGTCGATAAATATCTCTTGCGAGATAGTCCCGATCCATCGACCGCGGACCTGAATGATTTCGTTGACAAACTCCAAGCCGACGATCTGTGTCTGATCGTCGCCTGCGAGCAAGGGAACGAGAAGGCCTGGACCGACCTCGTTGAACGTTTCGGCTCGACGGTGCGCTCAGCGGCGCGTTCAGTCAGTGCTAACGAGGAAGGTGCGGATGATTTGGCGCAATCTATTTGGGCGGAACTGCACGGTTTACGAATCAGAGAGGACGGTAAGCCGGCAAGCAAGCTGGCTTATTATTCCGGGCGCGGCTCACTGGCGGGATGGCTGCGAGCAGTAGTCGGACAGTTAGCCGTGGACCAGCATCGAAAGCAATCGCGGCTGATGCAAACTGAGGATGACGCGGAATTCGATAGGTTAATTCAGAAGAATGATCAGCCGTGGAGTGGCCACGCGGAAAGGCTAAACCCGGAAATAGAAGTTTCCGATAAACGCGCCAGCGCTGATCTGCAGAAGGCGTTAACCGCTTCCATAGCCCAACTCTCGGATGAGGATCGGTTGCTGGTGAAGCTCTATTATTTCGACGGTCTTAAGTTGCGCGAGGCGGGCGCAATTCTTGGCGTGCACGAAGCTACTGCCAGCCGGCGCCTGATGAGAATTCATACGGACCTTCGGAAGCAAGTAGAGGAATCATTAAAGGAAGAACATGGTTGGACGCGCCCGGAGACGGAGCGAGCCTTCTCCGAAGTCGCCTTGCATATGGAAGCGGACATCGAGCCGCTATTGATGGGCGAAACGATGGTCAAAAATGAAAGTGAGATGACTAGTTGAAAGGCGTACGCGCGGCGCAAGTAGCGACGGGTTACGACGTTCTTTCCACGGTATAGTTTCAGATATCAATGAAGGCTTCTGAGAAAAACGAGATTGATCTTTTGTTGCGTGCGTTGGGTCGCGACGCAGCGGGAGCTCGTGCATCGTCCCTGCAGGCCAAGGGCGAGTCTGGAGTGCATCTTGATGCGGACGAGTTGAACTGCTACGCCGAGGGCATTGTTTCCAGCGCGGAACGTGCCCGATATAACCAGCATCTCGCGGATTGCGAGAGCTGTCGTCAGATAGTGATTGACTTGGTTCCGGCTGCGGGCGTTGCGCGTCGGTATGAAGTGTCCGACCAGAAAATGGGATGGAATTGGCGCGAGAAATTTTCAGCGCTGTTCGCTCCGTCGGTGTTGCGTTATGCAGTGCCCGCGTTGACGCTAACTGCGGTTATCGCCATCGCAATTGTTGCTCTACGACAACGGCAGCACACCGAATTCGTAGCGCAAAACCGAACGCAGACGGCGCCCGTGGTTTCAAGCGGTGGTGAAGTTCAGACCTTAACAACAAAAAATGGCGAGCAACCTACATCGTCTCCTAATCAGCCACAACAGCCGTTAGCTGGTGCCAAGGATAAGAACCTTTCGGGAACCGAAAAGGTCGACGCCCTTCGGCAGTCGCCGGTTGCGGAAAATAAGCCACCGAACACCGACCGTGCTGCCCAGGGTTTCATACAGCCTGGGCAGTCTGCCGGCGTTGCCGAATCGAAGCCGATCTTTGCTCCAGAACCGTCTCCCGCTGCGCCACCGCCGGCCCCGGGTTACGCATCAAGCGATGCGGACAACCTTGCGGAAGTGCGCAAACAAAAAGCAGAAGAGGATTTACAAAAGCGTCGCCGCGAGGACAGCAAATCTCAACCGCGAGATGAAAATGAGGTTGCGCGTCCTACTGCGTCTGCGAAAGGTGGTCCTTCGCGAAGTAATAATCAAGGCGTCGCCGGTCTCTCAAGTGTGATGTCCCGCACTGGCAGTAAAGATGAGAAAGCCGCGGGCAACGAAGTTGAAACGCGAAGAGTTTCCGGGCGGCTGTTTCATCGACAAGGAAATGCCTGGATCGATGCTGACTACGCTTCAGGTCGCGCAACGGTAAACGTCACTCGCGGTTCCGAGCAGTTTCGCTCCCTGACTGCGGATGAGCCGGCACTGCGCTCCATCGCCGAACAACTCGGCGGCGAAGTAATCGTAGTTTGGAAAGGTACTGCATACCGTATTCGTTGATGCTTCGTCGCAGCCTCCTATTCACCACCAGCGAGCGAATCCGTTTATGCAACCCCTATGCTCGTAGCCGCTGTAATTGCTTAGGTTTTTACTTGCTTGCAGTTACGGCGAATGTGGTAAAGGCTCAAACAAAACGGGTGCGTTAAGAAATTTGCCCGCCCACCGCGCCGATAAACAGACAGAAGTAGGAATTAGTAAACCGCCAGCCGGGGTCAGACGTCTAAATCGCAGGACGAGCAAACCAGCCTGAGTTATTGAGAATAAGTATCGAAATCCAATGGTGAAACTATGACTCATTTTTATGCCAAATCCGAGGTCTCGCATAGGGTTCTGCGGCCCGCGATAGCGCTTTTCGTGGCGGCCACATTTTTTTGCGGCAGTTTGCTGCATGGCGTCGACGCACAGCGCGCCAGCATGTCTCGTCTGAACGAGGACCAGCGCATACTGCATGTTCTGAACCGTTTGGGATTCGGCGCGCGGCCGGGAGATCTTGAAAAGGTCAGGACAATCGGCATAGAGCAATACATTAATCAGCAACTAGCTCCGGAAAAGATTAACGATGAAGGTGCGGAAGCAAGGCTCAAAAATCTATCGACGCTGAACATGTCGACTGCGGAACTCTACGAAAAGTTTCCGCAGCCGGGTCAACTGCTGCGACGGCTCGAGCAACGAGGTAAATTGCCGCTGGAACTCGCAGCCGCGCGCGACAATCGCGCACAGGCGCAAGCAACCGCGCCACGCGGAACTGCTGATACCAAAGCCGCCAACGCAACCGCGATGAGTGGCGACGCTAATGGAGCCGTGAAAACGCAGATGGAAGCAAGCGCTTCAAATAATCCACCAGCCAACGGCAATCTGCAGGATAACCAAAAATATCGCCAGGCAGTGCGTCAGTATTACATGGAGAATGGTCTGCAACTGCCGCAACGGATCACGGCAGAGTTGCAGGCGTCGCGAATTCTGCGCGCGGTTTACAGCGAACGACAGTTACAGGAGGTGATGGTTGATTTCTGGACCAACCACTTCAACGTGTTCGCGGGGAAGGGCGCCGATCGCTGGTTACTAATCTCCTACGATAGAGACACGATTCGACCGCGCGCGCTGGGCAACTTTTCTGATTTGTTGTTAGCGACTGCGCAAAGTCCTGCAATGCTTTTCTACCTCGACAATTTCCAGAGTGTTAGTCCCAACGCTCAACCGGCAGTGGGCCTCCAGCGCCGAGCAGGAGGGCAGCGTGGTCCCCTGGCGCAACTGCTCCGTGGCAATGAGCAGCGGCCGATCACGATGACCAACAATCCGCAGCAACAGCGGCCCCAACAGCAAGGCCGCCGCGGCATAAACGAAAACTACGCGCGCGAGCTGATGGAGCTGCATACGCTCGGCGTCGATGGTGGTTACACGCAGAAAGACGTCCAGGAAGTGGCGCGCTGCTTTACGGGTTGGACCATCTTCGCGCCACGCGGTGGCGGCGCGGCCGCTCAGGCGATGATGAATGGCCCGCGCGCCGAGATGCTGCGCGAAAATGCCGGCAGATTTTTCTTCAATCCGCGCGTGCATGATGACGGTGAAAAGATTGTATTGGGCCACAAGATTCCTGCGGGGGGCGGAGTCAAAGATGGTCTGACGGTGCTCGATATTCTTGCGCACCAGCCCGCAACCGCGAAGTTTATCGCTACCAAACTGGTGCGCCATTTTGTTTCCGACAATGCGCCGCCCGCGTTGGTTGATCGCGTCGCGGCTGCGTTCACAAAGAGTAACGGCGACATTCGCGAAACGTTGCGCGCCGTATTCTTTTCGCCGGAGTTCAATTCGCCGGAAGCTTACCGCGCAAAAGTTAAACGACCTTTTGAACTCGCGATTAGCGCGATCCGTACGCTTGGCGGCGAGACGAACGGCGGACCCGGCCTGCATCAATGGATCGCGCGCAT
>JBDUCB010000190.1:0-24861 GCA_040003695.1 bacterium | reverse complement strand
TAGTTCATGGCACCAAGGATGTCGGCAGGCGAAAGGTAGATTCAGCGCGCGAACGCCTCGCCGATATCAATCCGCATATTGAAATCGAAACGTACGACACAAGATTGACCAGCGACAATGCTCTTGCTCTTTTCAAAAACTACGACATCGTAGTTGACGGCACCGATAATTTTCCGACGCGTTACCTCGTCAACGACGCCTGCGTACTGACTGGCAAACCAAACGTCTATGGTTCGATATTCCGCTTTGAAGGACAGGCAAGTGTGTTCTGGGCCGAACGTGGGGCGTGCTATCGCTGTCTTTATCCTGAACCGCCGCCGCCCGGACTCGTTCCTTCCTGCGCGGAAGGCGGTGTGCTCGGCGTACTGCCGGGAATCGTAGGCGCCATTCAGGCAAATGAAACAATCAAGATCATTCTCGGCGCGGAAGACACGCTCGTGAATCGACTGTTGTTGTTTGACGCCTGGCACATGAAGTTTCGCGAGTTCAAGCTGCGCAAGGATCCGAATTGCCCGGTCTGCGGCGAGAATCCCACCATCAAAGAACTGATCGATTACGAACAATTCTGCGGAATGGCCCCGTCGCAGCAGGTTGCGACGCCGCAAACGGAAGAGATCACTGCAACAGAACTAAAGCAACGACTGGATCGCGGCGACGATATTCAGATCATCGACGTGCGCGAACCGCACGAATATGAAATAGCCCGTATGCCGGGCACGAAGCTGATTCCACTCGCGCAGGTGGTTAGTCGCATGAGCGAGATTGATGCTTCGCGGGAAACGGTTTTGCACTGTAAGGCTGGCGTGCGCAGCGCCAAAGCAATTGCGTCACTGAAGCAGGCAGGCTTCAGCGGAAAGTTGATAAATCTCAAAGGAGGGATTACCGCCTGGTCGGATGAAGTCGATCCTACGGTAGCCAAGTATTAACAAATATTGTAATCAACAACAGAGAAGACTCGCTTAAGAACGATCCACGAAGACACGAAATTTCATGAAAACTATTTAGTGTTGCTTGGTGTGATTTAGTGGATCGTTTAGCCGTTCTTACCAATCTGACCCAGTTAACCGAACGATCGGCCTTGTTTGCTTTTAAGGCTGTGTGATAGTGTGCGTCCAAAGTCCCAGGTTAGTTTCGAATTCACCCAATAGTTAACGCTATTCTCGTGAACTTTCATTGCGCGAGCCCACGAAAATATCGATGCGAAACAATTAGTATTTCCTCAGGAGGAAGTTATGAAAAGAATAATGATGGCCGCTCTGGTTTTTGTTGTGTTCTCTATTTCCCCTGTTGGCCACGCTCAAAAGGCCATGGGCAACAAAGCCGGACTCGAGAAAACGGTGAACGCTTTCTTTGAACTTGTGAAGGCCAGCAATGCAGACAAGATAAAAACCTACTACACCGCTGACTACACCTTTACCGGCCCCGACGGCAAGATGATGAACGGCGACGAACGGCTCAAGATGATGAAAGAGGGGACCGTTCCCACTGTTCAGTCCTATTCTGACGTTACTGTTCGAACCTACGGGAATTCTGGACTCGCAACTGGATTGGTTACCACCAAAAACTCAAATGGCGCGGCCCAAAACTCGCGATTCATACAGGTTTGGGTGTGGAAGGGAGGACGCTGGTGGTTGGCAGCGAGTCAGGTAACACCGATCTCATAACGCGACTCGGGGGCTAGTCGCGCAGCGGTTAATCCCGCGGGATCAGAACCACCTCTCATCAAGTCCGTGAAGCTGACGGCTGAAATGCCTGGTCGTCCCCTCACGGACTATTATTTAAGAATGTCGTCCAATTCCGCTTAACCTCCAGTTCGCCTTTTCGCGCAAACGGGTAAGGGCTCTTTGCTGAAGGGGACAAACTTGCTTTGCGGCCCTTTGCGCGTTCTGGGCGCACTTTGCGGTAAAAACAAAACCGCTGAGTACGCAAGGCAGCGCAAGGTTCGCAAAGTCAAATTACGCTATTAAGCACAAACGATTATGATCACTTGATCGCCAGCCTCATTGGCGTCCCTTCGTGGTTGCTAGCCGATGGTGTTCGGGAGTTAAATAAGAAACTCAAAAAGAAGCATGGTTGGCACAACGCTAGGGAATTACAAGATTCTTGAAAAACTCGGCGCGGGCGGGCAGGGAACGGTCTATAAAGCGATCGACTCAAAACTCGGTCGCACCGTAGTGATCAAAGTCCTGCCTCAGGAACTTACCGCCAAACAAGGAAACCTCAAACGTTTTGAGCGCGAAGCGCGGCTGGCATCGGCGCTCGACCATCCAAATATTTGCACCATCTTTGATCTTAACGAGATTGGCGGCGTGCATTTTATTGCCATGCAATACGTCGAGGGCCGCAACGTTCGGCAGTTGGTGAACGGCAAACCTTTGAAACTTGAAAGCGCGCTGTCAATTGTGATTCAAACCGCCGATGCGCTCGCCACTGCGCACGCGCAGGGCATCATTCACCGCGACGTCAAAGCCGGCAACGTCATGGTAACCAGCAAAGGCCAGGTAAAGGTTTTGGATTTTGGCCTCGCAAAATTACTCGACGATGAAGCCGCACGCACTTCCGGAATTCATCACACTGAGCTGACTGAAGTCGGTGTGCCCTACGGCACGGCGACTTACGCAGCACCGGAACAGGCACGCGGCGATCGTGTCGATTCGCGCGCCGACATATTTTCTACCGGTGTCCTGCTTTATGAAATGTTGACGGGCACCTGGCCATTCCGCGGCAAGACTGCGGTGGATGTTCGTTACGCAGTGGTCCATGACGAGCCGGCTCCGCTGAGTGAAGCCCGGCCCGACCCGGTGCCGCCGCGCTTGCAGCAGATTCTGGATCGAGCTTTGAAAAAAAGTCCGCGCGATCGTTATCAGCAAATTTCGCAATTTCGCGATGACCTGCGCGCGGTCGTACGCGATCTCGCTGCAACCACCGGCGCCATCATTGACGAGAGTGGATTGCCGGTTGCACCGCGTCATCTCGCGGAAGGGCCGCTGGCGCGCGCGCTTCGCTGGTTCAAAAACGTTGCGGGCGCTGAGACCTCAGGCGGCTCATCCAGCCGCCGGGCCACGGTGCCTCAGGCAGGCGCAGCACATGAAACTCCCACCACGTTTGGCGATCGTGAGCGCACGAGCGTAGCGATTATGCCCTTCAAGAATTTAGGCAATGATCCGGAAACCGAGTTCTATGAATTTTCACTTGCCGATGCGGTGATTACGGAGCTTGCACGCGTGCGTTCGCTGGTCGTGCGACCTTCGTCCGTGATCGTGAAATACCAGGGCAAGCAATTCGATCCGGGCGACGTGGGTCGCGAATTAAGTGTTGATGCAATCCTGACTGCGAGCTTCCTGCGAGCGAAAGATCACTTGCGCGTCACTGTTCAGTTGCTCGACGTACGAACGGGCGAGATTCTTTGGAGTCATCGCATCGATGCCGACGCCAGTGACATCATCGCCGTGCAGGACACGATCGTGCAGCACATTGTCGAGGGGTTAAAAATTGAGTTGAGTCCGGACGAGAGAGTTGAGTTGGCAAAGGGTTCCACTACTGATCCGGCGGCTTCGGAAGAGTACCTGCGCGGCCGTCACTGCATGGGTCAGTTTATCTATCACACCATCAGCCGCGCCGATTTGGATTCGGCAATCGACCACTTCGAGCGGGCCATTGAGCTCGATCCGAATTTTGCGCTGGCCCACTCCGCTTTAGGAGGCTGCTATGTTAATCGCGTCCTGAAAGGACTCGGTGAGGCAAACGATCACGACAAGGCCCAGGCCGAATTTAACAGAGCGCTGGCTCTCGATCCCAAAATGCTTGAAGCGCGAATGCAGATGATCTTTATCTATCTGAGCCGCGGCGAAAAGCCCAAAGCGCGCGCGGAAGTTGAGCTCTTGCGCGAGGAGTATCCCAACGACGTTGGGGTCCACTTCGCGCGCGGTGTACTGGCGCGTCTGGATAGCGACTATGAGCGCGCCCTACGCAGTTTTGATCGCATGGTGCGACTCAATCCCAACGAAAGGGTGGTGACCAGCTACAATCGTGCGCGCATCTTCATGTATCAGCAGCGCTATGAAGAAGCGTTTCGCGAACTAGATCAAGGTGCGGAGCTGGAACCTGATCATCCCTTGATCAAGACCATTCGCGCGCGGGTGCTCTATTATCGCGGCAAAGTCGATGAGGCCACGCAAGTCATCGAACAAGTGCTCGAACGTCATCCAAGGATGGACGGCATTCGTCCGATTCTGGCAATTTGTTTGAGCGCGCAGGGTAAGCACGAGTTGGCCAATCAGCAACTAACCGAGCGCGTTAAGGTTGCCGCTGCTGCCGACCACGACATTTCCTACTGGCTGGCCTCGGCTTATTTGTTACAGGGTCGTCAGGTGCTGGCACTCGAGTGGCTGGAAAAGGCGATCAACCTCGGAAACGAAAATTATCTTTGGTTTGAGTCTGATCCAAACTGGTCCGATCTTCACGCTGACCCGCGCTTTCAGGAATTGATGAAAAAGGTCAAGGTGTCGCTGCAAAAACGCGAGGCAAACACTGCATGAAAACTTTCGTTGTCGGCGACGTGCACGGCCGTTGTGCTCAGCTTAATAACCTGCTCGACATGTTGCCGCGTGACGCATCCGCGGACACGCTCGTCTTTCTTGGAGACCTGATCGATCGTGGTCCGGATGCGCCTGGTTGCGTTGAGCTGGTAATGAAACTTCAACGCGAGAATCCGGAACGGGTTCATTGTTTGCGAGGCAATCACGAGCAGATGCTGCTGGATTTTATCGAAGGCACCGCTAACCTTTGGATAACCCCAGTGACCGGCGGAGAGCGAACCTTTGAACAATATGCAGGCAAGGTTCTCACAATAACGAAGGAACAGGATCTTGATGACGCGCGACGCACGATTGAGAGCAGCATGCCGGCAGGGCATCTGGATTTTTTTCACGAGCTGCCGTTTTTTCACGAAGACGACTACGCCATTTACGTTCATGCAGGGCTGGAACGCGACAAGCACCCGAAGGATACCGCGCCACTGTCGTTACTGTGGACGCGCGACCTCGATTTTTATAAGAACTATCGCGGCAAGCCATGCATCTTTGGTCACACGCCCACGCCGTTGTTGCCTTTGCGCGGACGACTGGGCCGTCATGGCATTTACATTTCCCACAGCGCCATCGGCATCGACACCGGCTACAATCTGGTATCGCCGCTGAGTTGCCTTTCCTTACCTGACTTTGCGTTGTATCAAACGTTTGCCGACGGAAGGGAAGAAGCACATCACATCACTTCGTTCATTCCCGACACACTGAAAGCCATGCAGCAGAAGGCAGGGATTTCGGATTAGGCACGTTTTTCCAAATCAACGCGCACGTGAAAAAGCATATTCTCATTTACGGTCTTTCTGGGGGTTTGCTTGTTGCAGTGCTCAAGCTCGTCGAGTATCGCTTTCTGGTCGTAGAACATTCGGTTGAGATATACGGAGGCTTGATTGCGCTGTTGTTTGCCGGCTTGGGCATCTGGCTGGGACTCAAACTCACCCGACACAAAGAGGTAGTCGTTTTTAAGGAGGTTGCCCTTTCCGCGCCGTTTGTAGTCAATGCAGGGAAATTGCGCGAGCTGGGTGTAACTCGACGTGAACTCGAGATACTCGAATTGATCGCAAGTGGAATGAGCAACCGTGAGATTGCCGGAAAGCTCTTTGTCAGCGAGAACACGGTAAAGACGCACTCAAGGAGATTGTTTGACAAACTGAGCGCGAAACGAAGGACACAGGCGGTGCAGATCGGGAAAGAGCTTGGGCTGATTCCGTAACGCAGTGTTTGGGAACAGCCGTCTTGAACCTGCGAAGCAGGTGTGCAGCATACAGCCTGGGGTGGAGCGAAGCGAAACCCCAGGATCCCAGGTCACTCGGAACGGAGCCCGCGAAAGCGGGCGACAGCATCCGATCTAGCCGCACCATAAACGAAAGTATTATTTTCTCTGTCAAGGCACAAAATCATCCGAAAGGATGACGACAATCCCGCCGCAAGTAGATAGCTTCCGTCCCGTAACTTAGAACTCTTTTTGTTGGGAGAACAAATCTTATGAAGAAAACTGTTTTGACCTTCGGGCTGATTTCCGGCGCCATCTTGTCCCTGATGATGCTCGCTACGTTGCCATTTCTCGACAAGATTGGCTTCGATAAGGGCGAGCTCATCGGTTACACCACCATGGTACTTTCGTTTCTGCTGGTGTTCTTCGGCATTCGTTCTTATCGCGAAAGCGTTGGTGGCGGTGCAATCACTTTCGCAAGGGCATTTAGCGTTGGCATTCTGATCACACTGATCGCGTGCGTCTGCTATACAGTGACCTGGGAAATCATCTACTTCAAACTTGCTCCGGGCTTTGTCGAGAAATATACAAACTACATCCTGGAGAAATTACGATCCTCGGGCGCGAGCCAACAGGTAATTGACGCAAAGATTCAGGAGATGAAAAGTTTTAAGGCGATGTACGACAATCCGCTGATCAACGCTGCTATGACCTTCCTCGAGCCGTTTCCAGTCGGCTTCATCATGACTCTCATCTCGGCAGCAATACTGAGGAAGAGACGCGGGTCGAAGGATAGGCGAGAACAAGGCGGTGAACCCGCGCTCAGCTGATAGTTACGGCTGGCGCGTGAGCTAGGGTCGTTCTCTCCTTACCGCGAAGTGGCCGATGTACCTGGCTGGCTTGCCGCCGGAATGACTAACGAAGAAATCCTGAGTGACTATCCCGAACTCACTGAGAATGACATTCGCGCTTGTCTTGCAGATGCCGCCGATCGTGACCGCCGCCTGATGACTGCGACCTCATGAAGCTGTTGCTCGATCAAAATGAAATCTGTATCCCCTCTCCCTTTGGGAGAGGGAAAAAGGGAGAGGGCTTGAGGCGCGTCACAAGCCCTTCCCCTCTTTCCCCTTCCCAAAGGGAAGGGGATGTAAAAGCGAATTCGCAAGGCAACTTGTTGGGAAATCTATTAACTCAATGTACTGTGCCGGCGTACTTCTTCTCGCCGGCTTCTATGCGAACCGGAAGATGATTTTGTCGCGGTGGTAAGGGACAGGTTGCGTAAGCCGTGAACGCGCAGGGTGGGTTGTAAGCCTTGTTAAAATCAATCACGACTTTTCCTGATACATCTGGTGGTGCAACATAAAGATAACGGCCGGCGCCGTAAGTTTCGCGACCAGTAGTTTCGTCGGCGATCATTACGAAGTAATCGGTCTCGCCTTTTTCCAGAATCGGATCAATTCGATAGGTTTTTCCGTCGACCTCGAAGGCCAATGCCCCCGGAGACGTTTCATCATTCGTCATGCCCAGCACGTTCGTGATCGGAATCGTTTTTGCGGGTTGGTAAGGTTCGAAGTGCGCCTCAACGCGCCATTTCGGATCGGCGGGAAAATAATCCAAACCTTTAAACTGCAAACGCGCCACGCTTTGTGAGTCTTTGACTCGGACACCGATGCGATCGCCGCGCCTGACGATGTTGATGATCAGCGCACCCATTTTGAGAATCGTTGGGCCACTGTCGTCGTTGTCATCTTTCAAATCGAGTGCCGTCACATTCTTCCCATCAGCCGATATGCCGGCTCCAGCGGGCGCCGTGAGCCGAACGCGACCTTTCTCCAACCAAAAAGATCCGGCAACATCAGGCGCCTTATCCTTTGGCAAGACTAATGAATTAGCCGGGCCGCTGCCAAACTTGTTCTCGCCTTCCTTCAACCAGTAAAGCCCGACAAGTGTCAGCCAGCTGTCTTCCCTTTTCAGGTTGATCAAGCGATCGTTTTGCCATTTTGTGATCTCTGTTTTGTAGCCGTCGGCGTCGAATGCAGTTGATTTCGGTTTATTGCAGGCCACCGAAAAAGCGAGTAACAAGATGAATAGAAAGCAGATTTGTTTTTTCATCGATTTAGTTTGCCCAACGCCGAGTTAATCCCAGTTGCTCTCTCTCTATGCCTCGCGCTTGCGAATAAAGTTAACAATCCCACCCAGCAAATCGGTGGGCCGCTCAATGCGCTTCAGCGCGGTGCAAGCCGACGCGTGCGCGGTGTCCAAATGTTTGCGAGTGGCTTCGATTCCGTAAAGCGCCGGATAAGTTGCTTTGCTTGAACGCGCATCTTTTCCTGGAGTCTTGCCAATAGTTTCGGCGCTTGCGGTTACATCCAGCAGATCATCTGTGATCTGAAACAACAAACCGAGCTGCGCGGCGTAATCGGTGATGGCTTCCAATTCGACAGGCGATGCATCGGCAATAATCGCGCCAGCGCGCGCCGCAGCTACTATTAATGCACCGGTCTTAAGCCGGTGAATTTTTTCCAGCTCTTCGGCCACGATTTCCTTCGATTCTGCCTCGAGGTCGTAAGCCTGGCCGGCAACCATTCCCTCGGGTGTACCGGCCGCTCGCGCAATTTCCGAAATTAAGAGAGCCCGCTTGGCAGCCGATAATAAGTCATCTTCTGAGATTGTCTTGAAGGCCAGCGTCAACAATGCGTCGCCAACGAGAATCGCGGTTGCTTCGCCGAAGCGCACGTGACAGGTGGGCCGCCCGCGTCTCAGATCGTCGTTGTCCATTGATGGCAGATCGTCATGGACCAGCGAATAGGTATGAATCATTTCCAACGCGCAGGCGCCGGCAATTAGCGAATTTCGAGTGGCGCCAAAGGTTTCGCCGGCAGCGAGCAATAATGCGGGGCGAAAACGTTTGCCGCCCGCGAAAACACTCCACCGAATGGCAGCGTGAATGTTTGTTGGGGAAACCGACTCAGCCGGTAAGAGGCGATCGAGTTCGCTGTCAACCAACTCTCGTGCTTGCGTCAGAAATTCAGGCAACAAAGATTCGCTCGCCACGCCTGGTATTTCAGAAGACGTCTTCATCATTGCTGCTGCCCGTCGCTCCGGTAGTTATTTTGGGATCTTCAAACGCGCTGACTACCGGACGACCCTGATTGTCGCGCAGCAAGACCTCAATGCGCCTTTCCGCCTGACTAAGACGCTCCTGACATTGGCGCGAAAGTTTGATGCCTTGCTCAAAAAGCTCCAGGCTTTTCTCCAGCGGCAAATCACCGCCTTCAAGTTGCTGCACAATCTCTTCCAGCGCTTCCAGAGATGCTTCAAAACTTTTTGGTTGTTCGTCGTTTTTCATATCTTGATTATCTCTGTGCTTCCTGTGTGTTCTCTGTGGTGAATGTATTGTCAACGGTTGTTTACCACAAAGAACCAGAGAACACAGAGGACGCACAGAGACGTTCTAAAAATCATTGGTGTCCTGTTTCTTCGATGTCACTAACTTTCGCTCGAATTGCGCCACGGGCTAATCGGACCTTCACAGAATCGCCGATGGAAACCGATTTTGCGTCTCGCAAAAGAGTGCCATCTTCGCGCTGTGCAATGGCATAACCACGATCCAATACTGCCAACGGCGAGAGCGCATCAAGCGAAGCGGCGGCCAATCCGAAACGTTTTTCGGCTTCCGCGATCTGTCTTTCGATTGCCGTTGTGCAACCAGTATACGCTGAAGCAAAGCGAACCCGCGCTTCGGTCAGGCGCCCGCGAAGCTGAGCAGGCTCAAGCGAGCGATTTAGAGCATCAGCGCGCAGATGGGCACCGCGTACTGCTTCACTCATTAATATTTGGAGACGATGCCGCGCCGAACTGGTTGCAGTAGATGCGTCGCGCAGCTTGCTGCGCACTTCAGCGAAAGCCTGGGATAACGCTTGTTCCTGCACACGCGTGCGCGCGTTCATGATCCGGTAACGCATCAGTCGCGCGAGATTTTGCCCCAGCCGCGCCAGGTCCGAGCACATCTGATCTTCGCGTGCGGCAACCAGCTCCGCTGCCGCCGACGGTGTTGGCGCTCGGCGGTCGGCGACAAAGTCGGCGATCGTGTAATCAGTTTCATGGCCCACCGCTGAAATAACGGGAATGGCGGACCCTCGAATTGCGCGTGCCACTTCTTCTTCGTTGAAGGCCCATAGATCTTCAGTTGAGCCGCCGCCACGTCCCACAATCAGCACGTCAACCAGATCGTGGTTTCGATTTTCATTCAAAGCGAGTAGGTGATGATCGTTAATAAGTCTAATAGCACGCGCGATGTCCGCTCCGGCGCCTTCACCCTGAACGCGCGCCGGTGAAAAAGCACATGAACAGTGCGCGTGCGCCGCGCGATGACATTGAGTATGTCCCGAATGGCCGCCCCCGTGGGAGAAGTGACAATGCCGACCCGTCCGGGAAAAACCGGAAGTGCACGTTTCAGTTCATTCGCAAACAGGCCCTCCGCCTGTAAACGATCGCGCAGTTGTTCAAAGGCAATCTGCAGTGCGCCCGCTCCCACCGGATCGAGCGCCTCGACGATCATTTCATAATCGCCGCGCGCTTCATAAACAGACAGCCGCCCGCGCGCGCGCACATGAAGTCCATCAGTAGGGCGAAAACGTATGCGGCTATTTGCCGAACGAAAACATTTCGCGCGTAGTTGAGCGCCTTCGTCTTTGATAGTGAAGTACCAGTGACCCGAAGAGTGCGCCTTGAAATTCGAGATCTCGCCTTCCACCCAGACGGAGGCGAAGCGCGCTTCAATCGCTTTGCGAACAGACTCAGTCAGCTCACTGACCGTTAACGGTCGCCGTTCGACTTCATCAAAAAGAGAGTTGAAAAGTGGTTGGGACATCCTGAAGGATGAAGGATGAAGGATGAAGAATGAAAAGTAAACTCCCGCGCGGCCATACAAACTGGCAGATAAATGCTCAAGGTGTGGCTACGCCGACGACCGGACTCAAACGCACTGATGCGCCATCGCGGTTCGCGCGCACGCGCACCCGCGGGTTGCTCGAAGAGCGAGAGTTTGAAGCGTAAGTAATCGTATATGCAGTACGGAGTTGGACCACAACGTCGTCGTAGGCGCGCTGCAAATCTTCCAAACGACGGATGGGATAGTAAACGCCACCCGAGGCGAGCGCGAGTTTTTGTCCTTCTTCTTCGGCGCGCGTGGTCAGTGTCAGATAACGAGTCCGTAGCGGATCGATCGTCACTTCCGGCTTCGGCACACTGCCTTCCGGGATCAACCCCGAAGGAATGTACAACGGATAGACCAATGCGCCCGACTCAACCAGAGCTTCAAGAATTGCCGGGAACGGCACAAAGGATCTGTTGTCGTCGCCGTCTGAAAGAACAACTATTGCTGTCCGTTCGCCGCGAAGTTTCTTTACTGGATCCGCCAGCACATAACCGAGCGCGTCATAAAGCGCAGTTGCGCCGCCGGCATCGATGTCTTCAAGTTTCTGCGAGAGCAGCCGGCGATCGGTCGTAAAGTCCGAAATGATCTGAATGTCTTCGCGAAAACTGATAATGGCGATGCGATCCTGCGGACTGGCCGTATTCAAAAAGTCGCGCGCGGCTTTGCGAATGAAGTCGATTCGTTCTTCAACACTACCAGACACGTCCAACAGCAAGATTAGATTAAACGGCTCAGTGGTCGGCACCACCTGTTTTACTTCGCGCTGGATACCGTTTTCATAAACCGTGAAGTCTGATTCCTTCATGCCGCCTATGGCGCGGCCATTGCGATCGGTGACGCTGGCATTAAAACGCATCAGTTGCGGCGACAGCGCGCTGACAAACTGGCCGGGCGCCGAACGCTTCACGAGTTCCGGTTCCTTCACAGACGGCGGCAGCGTCTTTGCGTAATCGCCAAACAATTTCGGCGAAACTTTCCGAATAGCATCGATTAATTGACTGTCGCCACTACGCACGATCCCGCGCGCAGCTTCCGTAAGCGGGCGTTCGCGCAAATCCGGAGGCACCATCGCCGGATCGACGTTGAGCAGAATTACTCCGCGTTGGGTTAGAAATTCGAGGTGTACGCGTGCTTCCTTATCAGGCTTCTTGTCACCGAGTTTTCCGGAAATCGTGAAGACGCCCGCCGCTCTTTCTTTAACCTTCGGTAATTCAACGTCGCTCAAATAACGCGGCCGGCTAGCGCTCCATTCAAAATTAAACTTGACGGCATCGAGCGGCACGTCAGCGTGAATCGTGCCCGTATTAGTACTGACTTCGGCCGATTCCAGATTGCCAACAACATCAACCGCGCCGGCTTCACTTTCGATTTTGACTTTGGTGCGCGCCGGTACGTGTACCACCAGATCGATGCGGTCGTTGTCGCGTCGATCGCGGACGGCGATGGTCACGTCGCCGCCTTTCGTTATGATTTGCACATCAGGTTGGTCGACCAAAGCACCCGCGGAGCTGGCTTCGATTGTAATTTTCTTTAGCTGGTCTTCCGTGGCGATTACACTGACACGGCCGTTGCGACTCTTCACTGAAACGGTAGTCTTGGCTCCCGTTTCCACTTCTTTAGTATAGGTTTGCGCCTCAGCCGGCGCCGCTGCGCAGAGCAGCAGCGCGATCAATCCAAAGAAGTTTTGCTTGTGACGATGATTGCGAACAGGAACGGTCGCGGGGGAATTCAGGTAATGCATAGCTGTGCGATCTTGCCGGAGCCATTGGCGCGGGTCAAGCGGCCTCGCGCTGCAGCAGTGAACATCAGTTTCAACTCTCTGCATTATCCTCGGCGTCCTCTGCGTATCAGCGGTGAGTGGCTTTGCTGTTCTTAGGCTCTCCAATTCAACAATGACTCTAAGGTGCCCCTGTGCGAGCAGTTGTTGATAATCCTGACTGATCGGCTATCATGCTTGCCCACCCCTAACGGCACGAACCAGAAGTAAGCGAATGCAGTCCGGAGAGACGGGCTATTGATGTCACAAAAACCCCAAGTTCAGGAAGAGAAGTTGTTCATTCACAACCTGGTGACGCGCGATCCGCTAGCCGGCTTGGCGGAAGACGTGCGGCGCGGACTCTCGACCCAGCCAAAACGATTTCTGCCGAAGTATTTTTATGACGAGCTTGGCTCGCAACTTTTCGAAGCCATTTGTCTTCTACCCGAGTATTACCTGACGCGCGCGGAAAACGAGATCCTCCAGCGTTATGCGGATGAGATAGTTGCCGCGGTAGCCGGCCCCACGACTTTGATCGAGATGGGCAGCGGCAGTGCATCCAAAACCCGCTTGCTAATTGAAGCGCTATTGAGAAAACAAAGTGAGCTGCTGTTTATGCCGGTGGATATTTCGGCTACCGCGCTCGAAAGCAGCTCGCGAATCCTGTTGCAGTCCTACCCGCGCCTGAACATAGAAGCGTATGCCGCCGACTATTTTGCCGGCCTCGCTGAACTGGAGAAGGAGCAGCGAGCACATACCCTCGCACTCTTCCTTGGTTCCAACATCAGCAACTTTGATCCGGAAGAGGCGCACAAGTTTCTGCGTGCGCTACGCCGCGTGCTGAATGAAGGGGATGCTGTTCTGTTGGGAGCCGATTTGAAAAAGGATAAGGCGGTGCTCGAAGCCGCTTACAACGATGCGCTCGGTGTGACCGCTGCATTCAATCTGAACGTGCTGGCGCGCATCAATCGCGAGCTGGGCGGCAACTTCGATCTGCGCGCTTTCAAACACTGCGCTTTCTACAATGAAGACGCGGGCCGAGTTGAAATCTACATCGAAAGTTCTCATGAACAAACAGTGACCATCAGCAAGCTCGACCTGGAGGTGCAGTTTGTCGCGCGCGAGCAGATTCATACTGAGAATTCTTATAAGTACGACTTAGCTGATATCGGCAAACTGGCCGCAGGGACCGGTTTCACGCGCGCGCAAACATGGCGGGATCAGGCGCAGCAGTTCAGCAGCAATTTGCTCTTAGCGGTTTAAGAAGGCAAGCATTCGGTCCCGTAGGGACCAAATGTTTATAGCCGAGGAATTGTGTACCGGATCTTCCGACCCCATTCGTGGGCGACAAAGACATCGCGCTCCTAACGGAGTTGGTTTTTGTTTGGACACGATAGTCTATACACATTCGGCCGCTACGCGGCCCTACGTCTTTTCCCTCAATGTCAGAAACTCTAAAAAAGCCATTGGTTGAGTTCAAGGATGTAAGCTTTGCGCACCCGTCTGCTGCCGCGCCAATAATTTCTCATCTTAATTTTTCCGTTGCGCCCGGCGAGACGCTGGTACTTCTGGGCGAATCAGGCTGCGGCAAAACAACTACGCTCAAGTTAATAAATTGCTTGTTGATGCCCGCGGCTGGTGAAGTTGTCGTCGAGGGAAAAGCGACAACGGCATGGGATCCGATTCGCCTGCGGCGGCGCACCGGATATGTGATTCAGGAAGGCGGTCTCTTTCCTCATTTCACTGTCGCACAAAATGTGGGCCTCGTACCGGCGCTCGAAGGCTGGCAGCAAGCGCGCATAAAAAGTCGCGTCGCTGAGCTGTTGTCGTTGGTTGGACTCGAGCCAGGCGAATTTGCAGATCGTTACCCGGCCGAGTTGTCAGGCGGGCAGCGGCAGCGCATTGGCGTTGCGCGCGCGCTGGCCGCCGATCCGCCACTGCTTTTGCTCGATGAACCTTTTGGCGCGCTCGATCCATTGACGCGCGCCAGTCTCCAGCGCGAGTTTAGCGATCTCAGCAAACGGCTGAATAAGACTGCGGTATTTGTGACGCACGATGTGCGCGAGGCTTTGTTGCTCGGCTCGCGCATTGGACTGATGCACGCGGGCAAATTGCTGCTACTCGAAACACCCAAAAATTTCCTTAATTCGAATAACGAACAAGCCATAGCGTATCTGGAAACGCTGCGCGTTTCTGCCGGTTCGGTTCAGGAGGATGCGCCGTGAGCTTCTTCAGTTTTCTAAAACAAAATTGGCCGGAGCTATCAACGCTGCTGAGACAACACTTGTGGCTGGTCTTAGTCTCGACATTCGTTGCGGTCGCGATTGGAATTCCGACGGGCATTCTGCTCACACGCAGAAAATCGTTGCGTGGTCCCGTCCTCGGGATTGCCAACATCATGCAGACGATCCCCAGCCTGGCCTTGTTTGGTTTTCTAATTCCACTTCCTTTCTTTGGCGGCATTGGCGCACGCACTGCGATTGTGGCGCTGGTGGTCTACGCGCTGCTGCCAATCATTCGAAACACTGTCACCGGTATCGTGGGTGTCGATCCAAATGTGCGCGAGGCGGCGGTGGCGATGGGTATGACTGGCCCCCAGATTCTTTGGCAGGTCGAACTCCCATTAGCGATGCCCGTGATCATAACCGGCGTACGCGTGGCCATGGTGATCGGCATCGGCGTAGCAACCATTGCCGCTGCGGTCGGGGCGGGCGGACTAGGCGTCTACATCTTTCGTGGGCTGAGACAATACGATAACAACCTGCTGCTCGCCGGAGCAGTGCCTGCGGCGTTGATGGCTTTGACCGCCGACTTTGGGCTGGGTTTGCTCGAACGGCATTTCTCGTTACCCAACCGGCGAAAAGGGAGCACAAAATCGCGGCTAAAAGTTATTGCACTAGTAGCAGTAGCGGTGATCGTCCTGACATTATTCTTTGGAGGTTATCTTTCAGCTTGGCGCAGTTCACGTTTGGCAAATGCACCGGCGAATAGTGCTCGCATAGTGGTTGGTTCAAAAGATTTCACTGAATCTGCGATTCTCGCCGAAATTGTGGCGCAAATGTTGGAAGCGCGCAGCGTGACGGTAGAACGAGATTACGAACTGGGCGGAAATCTACCGCATGATGCGATGTTGGGTGGACGTCTGGACATTTATCCTGAATACACCGGCACCTCGTACACCGCGATTCTTCATCATCAACCAATCACTGATCCGCGCGCAGTTTATGAGCAAGTCAAAAAAGAGTACGCGGAAAAATTTGGCGTCGCTGTCAGCGAGCCACTTGGTTTTGAAAACACTTTTGCGATTCTCATCCGCGGCGTCGAGGCAAGACGTTTGAAGTTAAAGACGATTTCTGAAGCAGCGCGCTATGCGCCAAACTGGCGCGCCGGGTTCGGCCAGGATTTCATGTCGCGCGCTGATGGCTATCCGGGTTTTTCGAAAGCTTATGGATTAAAGTTTGCCGAACAACCGCGCGAAATGGATCTGTCGTTGACCTATATCGCACTAGCTTCCAACAAAGTAGATTTGATTGCGGGCAACTCGACTGAAGGAAGAATTGCGGCGCTCGATTTGTTTCAACTCGAAGATGACCGGCACTATTTTCCGCCGTACGAGGCGGTGTATCTGGTCCGGCAAGACACGCTGGCGCGCGTGGCGCAATTGCGCGAGGTGCTGACGAAACTCGCGCACTCCATTTCAACCGACGAGATGCGGCAGTTAAACTACGAGGTGGACGCGAATAAGCGTAACCAGGCGGAAGTCGTGCGCGAGTGGATCAAGCGGAAAGGATTTTAGGCCGTAGTAGACTGGAGTGCTTATAGTTCGTAAACAGGAACAGTGTAAACGGAACGTAAAGCGCCAAAGGCGCGCAATGCAAAAACCTGGTTGCTAATTGCACTCCAGAGGTTCTACTGCTACGCGACCGCCCCCCTTGCCTTCGCCTGTGCCTCAGCCTCGATACCAGCTCGAATATCTGCTGGCGCCGACTTGAGCTTCATCAAGGCCATTGCCAAGCCTATCGGGATCGCGAGCAGAGTGATGCCGTAGAACCGCTCACCTGGCAGCTCTCCCATATGCGGGTTAATGGTATGCACCAGGATCGACACCAAAAGTGGGCCGAAGCCGATCAACATCCCCAACAACATCAGGTTTAGTCCCGTTGCGGAGCGCTCTGTAGTGCTCGCCTTGATGTAGCTATGAACCACAGCTATCACAGAGAGCAGGATGTAGCCACCGAATATCAAGCTGAAGACCACAGACAGTAACATCGAGCGGGTCGCAGTCATCGTCGGAGTGGTAATGATTATGGTCGCTACCATCACTCCGAAAGCGCCCACTATGAGGTAGATTGCCTGGCGCAACCAGGGACGCGCAGCGATGATCTTTTTCGCTTGCGGGTAATTCAGGCAGTAATCAAGCATAACCGCAAACAGCATCGCCAACAGGAGGTTTAGTGCACCTCCAACGAGACGGCGCTGCACGGACGAGGCGAAGTAAGGGCTATTGAATAACACAACTGCAAACAGCAAGCTCATACTGCAAAACATGGCGCTCAAACGGGTCGGATTCTTGCGATAGACCATCAGACCAAGAACGAGGAATGCCAAACCGGTCAGCGTTACAGCGCCGAAGCTTGCAATTAGATCCACCATCGGTTGCGAACCATACTTGAAGGTGAGTGTTTGTTCAGTTCCGCCGCGCGTCACCGTAACACTCCCATTGCTGTTGATGGCTGGCCGTGGCTGTGCGACCAGCGAACCGAAATCCGTTACCGGAATGCCGTCGATTTTGGTTACCGTATCGCCCACCTTGATACCAGCCGCTGCAGCTGGGCTGCTCTCGCGGGCGATCGTTACCACCCGGTCTGGGCTCAAGACATATCCGGTATAAGGGATATTCTTAATGTCGAGCGTACCGATCACTCCCCAGATGAATACAACTATTCCGAGTAGAGTGAAAAGCGTCTTGTAGCGAGCGTAGTCGGTTGTCTGTTCCATTGTGTGATCCTCCATTAGTTGAGTTTGCCTAAGCGAACTTGACTTTGCAGTCTTAGCCACAGAAACACGGAGAACCAATCAAACGAGAGAGCCTGAGCTTATTGGCATTTCTGATCGGCATTTTCTCCGTGACTCTGTGGCTTGATTTTCCGCCCAGTGCTCGCGACCTAAGATAGCCAACTACGGATGATCGGAAGACGGATTAGAGACTATTGCCCGAGGAAGTATCAGCGCCGTTACTCAGCGAGTGCGGTTCGGAGCTTCCGAACCAATGTTACCCGGCTGGCGCGAAGAGCACGAAGCGAGTGTCGGTGCACTCACGCTCTGGAGGCCAGTCTGTCAACCTGTTGTGGACCTACCGGACGCGCAAACACTACGCCTCGTTCCCGCGGAAAGTCAATGTTACATAAGAACGCAACCGCTCGGCTCATCAGCGCCGCTGCAGGACCTCTCACAGCTAACGTCGTGCTCCCCAATCTACGTGCCAGCGCCAATTGGATCTAGAATCACCTCGCTTAGATCAGAGGCCCCTGTCAAAACTCAACTTGCGAAGTAATCAAATATGGTTTCAACGCAAAGGACGCCAAGCGAATTCGCAAAGCAACGCAAAGAAGGCTTTCCTCGGCGACTTTGCGCAGAACTCTGCGGTCTCTGCGTTTAGATCTCAGGATTCTTAGTGAAGCAATTCGGCTGTGCGCAACACGAGCTTACATTGCCAAACGAAACACTGTCTCTGGACGCGGCGTTCTTCAGTCAACAGAAGAACCGGCGAGCGCGAACATTCAAGCTTGCGTCCGACGCAGCACAGGGCAATCGCGGGGGCTGGCTGCCAAAAATATTCCGTCGCAGCCGGCATAGCTGCACTGTGTTCTTGACATTCCCCTTTCATAGGACATTTCGCCGCTACGCGGCTCTCAGAAAAGATCTCCTTCATTCATGAACGCTCGCGAGTGCGCATTCTGCGCTGCTATACTCACGCCCGCCCTCGCACGAAACTCGGTCCAAGATTGTCTAAAATGAGTGTTTGAACAGCACCTATGAACCCGTAATAATTGTTTCTTTGTGAAGGATGCTGCTATGCGATATATCGTAACCGTTCTTGTCTGCTTCATCGCAGCTTCTCTGGTTTTCAAAATGACGCCATCTGGCCAGACTCAAACAACACCAGCCACGCAGCCTGAACGTGTTTACTTGCTAAGGCCTGCGCACGTGTTCGATGGGGAATCGTCGCAACTTCATGACGGCTGGTCTGTCCTGGTGCGTGGCGAAAAGATTGAAGCCTTTGGACCGGCAAGTGAGATTAAAGCACCGAGGGATGCGAAGGTGATCGATTTGCCGGGCATGACATTGATGCCGGGCTTAATTGACGCGCATTCGCACGTCTTGCTCCACCCGTACAGCGAAACTGTCTGGAACGATCAGGTGGCACGCGAAGCTCTTAGTTTAAGAGTGGCGCGCGCGACTAATCATTTGCGCAGTACTTTGCAAGCCGGCGTCACCACCATCCGCGATCTCGGTACCGAAGGCGCCGGCTACGCGGATGTCGGTTTGAAACAGGCGGTGGAGCAGGGAATTATTCCCGGGCCTCGCATGGTGGTGGCAACCCGCGCGATTGTCGCGAGCGGAAGTTATGGTCCAAAAGGTTACGCACCGGAATGGACCGTCCCGCAGGGCGCGGAAGAAGCGGATGGTGTTGATGGACTTACCCGAGTCGTGCGCGAACAAATCGGTAAGGGCGCCGACTGGATAAAAGTGTATGCCGACTATCGCTGGGGTGCAGATGGCGCCGCGCACGCGACGTTTACGCTCGACGAACTAAAACTCGCGGTGGAGGTTGCCGGCAGCGCGGGCATTCCCGTATCCGCGCACGCGACTTCAACAGAAGGAATGCGTCGCGCTGTTCTTGCGGGCGTCGAAACGATTGAACACGGCGATGGCGGCACTCCGGAAGTTTTTCGCTTGATGAAACAGCACGGCACAGCACTGTGTCCGACACTGGCAGTCGCCGGCGCGAACGCCGGGCGCAAGAAGATTGTTTTCAAACAAGCACTGAATGCAGGCGTGACTATTGCGAGCGGCAGCGACGTGGGTGTGTTTGCGCATGGTGACAACGCGCGCGAGATCGAAGCGATGGTTAACTGGGGCATGCCGCTAATCGATGCCTTGCGTTCGGCAACGTCGATCGATGCGCGCGTACTGCATATGCAGGATAAGATTGGCGCAGTCAAACCAGGACTGCTTGCCGATCTAATCGCCGTTGAAGGTGATCCCACGCATGAGCTTTCGGCTTTGCGGCGCGTGCGTTTGGTAATGAAAGGCGGCCAGATCTATCTGAACAAATGATTCTGGAGTCTGGACTCTACAGCCAAATAATTCCCCTGTTGCAGCTCGGGAGAATGGGCGAACTTACATTAACAGACCCCAGACACCAGACCCCCAGACCCGGACCTTAAGAGGAGATTGAAATGACACTACTCGATCTAATCGTGTTGCTAATCATTGCCGGACTTTGCGGCGCGCTGGGCCAGGCTATCACGGGTTACTCCCGCGGTGGCTGTCTGGTTTCCATCGCACTTGGATTTATCGGCGCGTTGCTGGGAATGTGGCTGGCCCGCAAGCTGGGTTTGCCCGAACTGTTTTCGGTGCAGATCGGCACCACCAGTTTTCCTATTGTCTGGTCCATCATCGGCGCCGCCTTATTCGTGGCCATCATTTCACTAGTAACCAGAAGAGGTCCCTGAACTCATCGGCACCACCATTCTGCTTTGTCGCCGTTGAAAAAACCGGCCGACACAGCAAGCCAGGCAAAACTACAGTGTCCTGCGCTCGGCAGGTGAGCGGAACACTGGGACAAACATCCAATCACACGCCTTCGGCTAAATCAGGGCTGTTCTTTGCCGGTTGGCTTAGTGCAATAGACGTGGATTCTCCACGGTGGAGTGGTTGGTGACTCGGTCTGGCTGTCATATTGCACACCACCGGACTCAGTGTATTCGACTGTTACCCGCGTGATGATGTGGTCGGTAGTTTTGTGGTTCCGGCTGCTGCCCATTACCGGCTTATAGACGTCGGCGTCATAGTCAATATCCACAGAGCCGCCTCTGATAATGATGTCGCCACCGTTTGCCATTTGAGTTTCTCCTTATTGTGATGTGAGTTGAGAATTATTGGGCTAGACTGTTGCTCACGTGCTTCGCGTCACAGTCCGTTGCCCGCAAAGCGGCCTTTGAACACAACGCTGGAAACGTGGCCGGTCGCTAAACGGCCATCATGTTGTTGTCGTTCAAAGCTTCCGCGCAGAAAAAACGCTTACTTACAGAAAGCTGTGATCTCGCAGTTCAAGCCGTTCGGGTGATCGCCACTGTCGAAGCTTATTTCGCCGGTGATCAGCACGCGCGTCACTTTCTTGGTTTGGTTTTTGTGCTTTTTGGGATTGCCCGGGTCTTTTGGGTAAACGGTCTCGTCGTAATCGAGATCGACAGAACCGCCTCTGATGATGATATCGCCACCGTTTGCCATGTGAGTTCTCCTTTTGTGCTGGGTTGGGATTAGGGTTTCCCAGCGATTAGTTCGCTGAGTTGTTTGCGAGAGAATTGCACGTCAAGTCGATTGAGGTAGGTATTGTAATTATCTCCTCCCCATTTTTGTTGCAGGCCGGAAAGCAAACTTTCTGCGCGCGACGCGTATTCATGGGCCTTTTGAGTGTCGCCCATACTATGGCTGGCGCGCGCGGCAACCAGCCAGGCAAGCCACTCATAATCTTGCTTGCCAAAGCGCGCAAAGAGTTCTTGCGATTCAAGCGATGCTTTTAATGCGCCCGCAGAATCACCGGCTTGGACCAGCACTTCGGCGACCGCCAGTAAGGCTTCCGACAGCACAGAAGGATCGCGCGCCTGCCTGGCCATAGTTACCGCTTCTTCACACTTGAGTCGTCCTGCGCGTGATGGGCCGGAAAGAGCCTGGACCAAACCCAGAGTGTATGTAGCTGCGATGCCCACGCTTTTGACTTGGGCGCCGGCCAGAGCAAGTGCCTGCTGAGCTTTCGCTTGCGCTTCCGCGAATCGCCGTTCACTTAAGGCCATCCGCGCCAGGGCCAAATAATACGCAGAGGACAAATTCTTTGCCGCGTCCGGACGCTCCGTCAGCGGTGAAGCTTCGTTCAACGCGGCACGTGCTTCATCGTAGCGGCCTAATCGCCATAAAGCGTTCGCGCGATCGGTTAAGCTAAACCCCACATTCTTTTCCGCGCCTAACGACTTGGCTATTCCGTAACTCTCTTCAAAATGGCCAAGAGCTTCCGGATATCTCCCCTGCCTGATGAAAAGGAGTCCAATGTCTTGATGAGCCAGACCTGCCTGTGCCTGATCACCCAACTGCTGCGTGAGTTTTAGCTGTTGCTCGAAAGCCTGAAGCGCCGCATCGTAGTCGCCCTTTTGTACCTTGACGCGCGCGAGAAGTGCTAAAGCCTGCAGTGTTTCCTTGCGGTAGCCACCTTGTTGATAAAATGGAAGGGCCTGCTCGATATAAGCCGCTGATTCATCACTATTATCTTGGCGTTCAGCCGAACTCCCAAGCGAGAGCAATGCTCTCGCCGCGTTGCGGCCGTCTTTTTGCCTCTGGGCAAGTTCGAGGGACTGCTTAAAATATTTCTCTGCCTCGGGATAGTCGGCACTCACGAGGAAAGTGTTGCCAAGATCAACTAGCCCGCGCTTGGTGAGGTTATCGATACCGTTAGCCACGGCCAGATCTATCGCTTGACGCATATACTGCCGTCCCTGGTCAGCATTACCCTCAGCCACAACAGCGTCGCCCAGTTTTAGCAAGGCCTTCACTTGTCCGTATTGGCTAGACGTTGTGCGGGCCAACTCAAGAGCGCGCTCGAACTGTTGGCGTGCTTCTGCGAATTTCTCAATCTGAAGAAAAAGAAAGCCACGCTGAAACGACACCTCGGCTTGCCCTTCAAAGTTGCCGAGGGCCTGATACAACGTGTCAGCTTTATCAAAGGTGGCAGAAGCGCTTGCCAGATCTAGTTGTCTGCCATAGAGAATTGCCACGCGCAAAAATGCCGTCGCGTATTGGGGGGCGCGATTGGTTGCCTTTACATAGCTTTCGATCGCTTTCTTGATCTCGTCGTTTTTCTCATAGGCACGTCCGAGGTCGACATAAACTTGCGGGTCATCGGGTGATAGGCGCGCTATTTCGCTGTAGGCCTTAATCGCGCTGGAGAAATCTCTAGTCACGGTCGCGTTGATCGCCTCCAGGTAAAGTGCGTCACTCCTGGCCAGTTGCGAGCGGTTAGGCACGAGAGCCTGAACTCGCAACATCTCGTCTTTTGCCTTATCAGCATAGTCGAGCTCTGACCAAGCTTCGGCAAGTCGCGCATGTGCGAGTGCAAACTTGGGATCAACCGCGACTGCCTGGTCCAGCGCCTTGGTCGCTTGTAAGAAGGCGCCGTTGCGAAGCGCGTCGGTTCCTTTCTCATACCACCCGCTTGCTCCGGCCGTAGGTTTATACGGTCCCGGTCTCAACCAGCGGACTAACAACCAACCCACCAACGCCACTGCGACTACGGCCAGGATCAGAGTGCCGAGTGATGGTCCTGGCCGGCGCAGCGTTTCAGTGATCGTAGTGAGCGCGCTGGCCGAGTAAGTCCGTGGGTTGACCAAAGAGTCAGTAGCGCGCACCCGCCGGTAACCATCCAGCCGCAGTGTTGGCAAAACCTTCTTTAAGTCCTCGCTCAGCTCATCTGCCGATTGATACCGGGCCTCGACCTTTTTCTCGATCGCTTTCATCGTGATGCGGTCGAGTTCACGGGGGACTTGATCGTTAATGGTTGAGGGTTTGGGCGGCGTAACATGAATTACTTGCGCGCCGATATCGAAAATGCTGGTTCCGCCAAAAGCCGCGTGTCCGGTGACGCACTCATAAAGCACCACTCCCAGTGCAAACAGGTCGCTGCGCGCGTCCACTTTTTTGCCGGTTGCCTGTTCGGGCGAAAGGTACATTGGCGTGCCCACGATCACATCACTGCGCGTTCGCGTGGCTGGCAGCGTGGGCAAATTTGGATCGCCGCCAAGGCTGTGCTGCTCGTAAAGTTGTTTGACCAAACCAAAGTCCAGCACCTTTACCTGGCCGCGTTCAGTTATCACAACATTCGAGGGCTTAACGTCACGATGGACTATGCCCATGTGGTGCGCTTCGCCAAGTGCTTCGGCAATCAACGAAACTATGCGCACGGCTTCAGGCAGTGGCAGTGAACCTTCGAGCAGCTTTTCGCTGAGCGGCTGGCCAGTGATCAGTTCCATTACGATGTAGGGCTGGCCGTCAGACGTTTCACCATAATCGAAAACAGCGGCGATGTTCGGGTGGGTTAAGGCAGAGACGGCACGCGCTTCTCGCAAAAATCTGGCACGGTATTCTTTGGTGGTAGAAGAGAGAAACTTAATGGCGACGCGCCGGCCGAGCGTGATGTCTTCAGCGAGATAGACGACGCCCATACCGCCTTCGCCGAGCTTGTCGGTTATCCGATAGTGAGAAATAGTTTCGCCAATCATGTTTCCGGATTTACCAGCGAGACAGGAAAGAAACGTGAAAACAAACGAAGTTAACGGGAATTAGGCTTCGTCAGCGGCGCGGCTTTCAGTGCACGCATTCTGCTCTAACGTCTGCGATATTTCAAGAAGAACCTGGGACAGAACGACTTAAGGAAGGGTTGTGTTGCGCACTTTCTCTTCTTGATGACGGCGAAACTCTTTTAACTCTGCGGCCAGCTCAGGTTGAGTAGTCGCAAGAATAGCAACCGCGAAAAGGGCCGCGTTGATGGCGCCCGGTTTTCCAATTGCGAGCGTCGCGACCGGAATACCCGCCGGCATTTGCACCGTGGAAAGCAACGAGTCGATGCCGTTGAGTGCTTCGCTCTTCATCGGCACGCCAAGTACGGGAAGGGTTGTATGCGCGGCAATCACGCCGGCGAGGTGAGCGGCGCCACCGGCGGCGGCGATGATGATCTTGACGCCGCGTTCAGCAGCTCTGGAGGCAAATTCGGCGGCGAGCTGCGGCGTGCGATGCGCCGACATGACGCGGCATTCATGAGCGACACCAAAGTCAGTTAGAGTGGCGTCGGCGTGACTCATCGTGTCCCAGTCAGACTTGCTGCCCATGATGACGGCGACGAGTGGCGGTGAATTTCGGATTTCGGATTTCGGTTTTCGGATTTTTGAAACGTTTCGTTGGGTTTTTGAACCCTGAGTCTCTTTGGGCATGTCCTTCATCTTTTCCTTGCATAACTTTTGAGTAATCAAATCCGTAATCCGCAATCCGCAATCCGAGAACTCACTCGGTATTCGGGTTTTGCTCGTTCTTTATTTCGTCA
>JBDUCB010000228.1:0-24878 GCA_040003695.1 bacterium | reverse complement strand
CAGATTCGCCGTTACCACACTGAGACGCCCGAGGTGATGGTGCCGGAGATGATCTTCACCGCCACCGAAGCAATTGGCTTTGCCTATGGCGTGACGTGGAACACGGTGCGCCGGAACCTGTTCAACTGGAAGCATGAAGAGGTCGGCAATCTCGAAGCCAAGGTGAAGAGCTTTTGCTCTGTGCCGAATATCCTGCGGTTCCTGAAAGACTTCATCCTGTTTGCCGAGAAAGAGGAAGAGCTACAGAAGATCATCCTGCGCCAACACCAGGCCACGGCCGTGGATAAGGTGGTCGCGCGCGCACTCGAAGCGAAACGCTCGCGCGGTTTGGTGTGGCACACGCAAGGCAGCGGCAAGACCTACACGATGATCAAAGCGGCGGAACTGCTATTCAAAGCTAATGAGGCGCAGAAGCCAACCATCCTGCTGATGATCGACCGCAACGAGTTGGAAGATCAGATGCTCAAGAACCTCGCCGCAGTCGGATTGGGAAACGTGGCGCATGCCGACAGCATTTCGGGTTTGAATAAGCTGCTGGACGAAAAGGGACAGGACTACCGCGGCATTGTCGTGACGATGATCCACAAGTTTCGCGACATGCCGGCAAATCTGAATACGCGCAAGAACATCTTTGTGCTCATCGACGAAGCGCATCGCACTACAGGCGGCGACCTAGGCAACTTCCTGATGGCCGGCCTGCCGAATGCGAGCTACATCGGCTTTACGGGCACACCGGTGGACAAGACCGCCTACGGCAAAGGGACGTTCAAGACATTTGGCGTCGACGATGATCAGGGTTATCTGCACAAGTATTCCATCTCCGAGAGTATCGAGGACGGCACGACGCTGCCGCTCTACTACAACCTCGCGCCGAACGAGATGCTTGTGCCGCATGAACTAATGGAGAAGGAATTCTTCGCGCTCGCCGAGACCGAAGGGATCGCCGACATCGAAGAGCTAAATAAGATTCTCGACCGCGCGGTGAACTTAAAGAACTTTCTCAAAGGGAAAGATCGCGTGCAGAAGGTCGCGCAATACGTCGCCGATCATTATCGCGAGAACGTTGAGCCGTTGGGCTACAAGGCTTTCTTAGTTGGTGTCGATCGTGAAGCGTGCGCATTCTACAAAGAAGCGCTCGATAAGATTCTGCCGCCGGAGTATTCCGAGATCGTCTTTACCGGCAACAACAACGACCCGCCGCATATGAAGAAGTGGCACCTCGACCCGAAACGAGAGCGCCAAATCCGCAAGGAGTTCATCAAAGCCGGTGAGTTTCCGAAGATTCTGATTGTCACTGAGAAGTTGTTGACCGGATTCGACGCGCCGATTCTCTATGCGATGTACCTCGATAAGCCAATGCGCGACCACACGCTGTTGCAGGCAATCGCGCGCGTCAATCGGCCCTACGAAAATGAAGTGGTGGAAATGGTGAAGCCGCACGGCTTTGTGCTGGATTTCGTCGGCATCTTTGACAAGCTTGAGAAAGCGCTCCGCTTTGATAGCGACGAAATCAATGCCATCGTCAAAGACTTGGCACTGCTCAAACATCTCTTCAAGGCTAAGATGGAGACGAAAGCTCCTGAATACCTGGCGCTCCTCGTGAGTAACTTTGACGACAAGGATGTGGACAATTTGATTGAGCGCTTCCGCGACAAAGAACGGCGGAAGGAGTTCTTCAAGGAATACAAAGAAATCGAGATGCTCTACGAAATCATCTCGCCCGATGCTTTCATGCGACCGTTCCTCGACGACTATGCGACGCTTTCCTCCATCTACGCGGTTGTGCGAAACGCCTATACAAAGAAGGTCTATGTCGACCGGGCGTTTCAGAAGAAGACCAATGAGCTGGTTCAAAAGCACGTGGGCACGGATAGGTTGGAACACATAACTGATTTTGTGAAGATCGATGCCGAAACAATTGAACTAATCAAAAAACAGAAGGGCGGCGACGGAACCAAGATCATCAATCTGGTTAAGAGCATTGAGAAGTCCGCAGAGGAACAGAGCGATGATCCTTTCCTAATTGCCCTGGGCGAGAGGGCAAAGGCAGTGCAGGAGAGTTTCGAGGATCGCCAAACGGAAACTGCCGAAGCGTTGGCCGATCTATTCAAGGAGATTGAGAGGAACGAGCAGCGAAAGAAGGAGCAGGCGGAAAAGGGCTTTGATGGTTTGACGTTCTTCGTGTATCGGACTTTGTTAGACGAAGGAGTGACTGAGCCGGAGGAGGTCAGCAGGAAGATCAAAGCGGCTTTCGTCGAGCACTCAAACTGGCGACGCAGCGAGAAGGAGTTGCGAGAATTGAGAAAGCAGATAACTTTTGCAATTTTTGCAAATGAGGATGATCTCGACAAGGTTGCGGAAATCGTCGACAACCTGCTAAAGCTACTTCAAAAGGCACAGGACATTTAACGTGAAAAAGAAGTGGCGAGACAAAGCGGAATTCAAAGCGCGAGTCTACGAGTGGGCAGAGAAGCTTGACGTGAAGGTTCAGGCAATCGCCTTGCGCCCAATGAGCGACAAGTGGGCCTCTTGTTCCACGGCTGGGAGGTTGAACTTTAACTCGGAACTATTAGGTTATGACCGCGACGTTGCGGATTATGTGATCGTTCACGAGTTGCTTCACTTCTTCATACCGAATCATGGAAAGCTTTGGAAGAGTTTGATGCGGGTTCACCTGGGGGATTATGAACTTGTGGATAAAAGATTGAAGAAGTCTCGATGATATTGAATGCGCAGAAATCCAGAAATTTGTTCACACTATGTAAGTCCTTTCATAATTGCTTACCCGGATCCGCTTGGTACAACTCATCAATCTCAACGTCGAACACGCAATTCAGGCGCGCGCGATAATTCTCAAACGCGATCTGCCCACTCAGTTGCAGCAATTGTTCTTCGGAGAATTTGTTCCGCAAGCGCGCGTACAAATCATCCGAGATGTTTGCAGGCGCCGCCACCATGGCGTCGCGAATCACGGACAAAGGACCGATAACACCAGCGTCAACAAATCTATTTCGGCAGCAGGCTGCAGGGTAGCGGCTTGAAGCCGCTCCACTGGAAATTTGAGCTGACTGCGATTGGTTGATCGGAAACTACTCTCACCGTGTACGAAACGTTAGTAACACCATCGTTGCCCGGCCCACCTGCCACCGGCATTTGCCACTTCACGTTCAACGTATTCGCCGCGGATAAAGGCACCGTAGCGCTGCCCGTTTGCCCTGGATAGGTACCGGCGGGACTTGTACCGGGAATGTTGGCGCCGGATAGGTTGTTTCCATTCTTGTCGAGGATGTGCACCGCTACGTTGGCAGTCGCTGTGCTGCCATTGAAGACATAGAGATCGGCTGGCGTATTACTGCCCGCCATCGGGTAGCTAGCAGGCGTGCAGACCCAGACGTAGGGTGGGCCACCTCCGGAGCCCGACGGTCCTGGAGGTCCAGGAGGGCCCTGCGGCCCAACGCATGCAATCGTCACGATTACAGAAAGTGACGCGACACAAGCGAAGCAAGCGCGCACTAGAAGGTTTTTCATAACATTCTCCTTTACTCGTGAATCGTAAATCGTAAATCGTGAATAGCAAAGAACGGTGACGAGTGATAGGTGACAGGTTAGCCACCGATACCGTGAATCGTAAATCGTGAATCGACGCGAATATGACATGGAGTCCGTGAAACGGACGAAAGCATAAAGCCTGGGGTGGAGCGAAGCGGAACCCCAGGATCAGTGTGCGAAAACATTAGGAGCCCGCGAAGTGGGCGACAGACATCGCATCTTGATAAGTAGTCAACACTAGTTGATAGCGGGCGGGCGGATCCAGTTGCTTGCGGCTTTCAATGCTAGGAAGCTGTCGCCTGCTCCGCAGGCTTGAAATCTTTTGAAACTCCTCGTTCCTGGGGCTTACGCCCCAGGCTTTATGCTTTCGTCCGCTTCGCGGACTGGAGCGTGTAAAGGAATTAATCATCATTCTGCAATCAAGGAAGAGCGATTGAACAACCGATCGAAATAGTTTGATAACGGCCGCGCCGATGTATCCGAAGAGATGAATGCAATGTAGTTATCGGGTCGTAAGAGTAAGGTGAAAGGTTTGTCCGTGCCAAAAATTTCCGCGACCTGCGGGTAAAGCGGAATAACGTGACGATCAATCAGTTTCGAGTTATTGCCGGCATCGCTCAGCACGTTTTGTCCATCACCAAAGGTATTGCCGCGATCTGTCGCCCTAACATGAGAATCATTCGGCCCTGCGCGGGCGCTTTCTCCATCCGAGAACTGAACCAGATGAAACTTGGGCGCTCGCAGTTGATCGTAGACACTCCTGCCGTCAACCAGAAAGTAAGGCATGCGGTCCCCGGCTTTTACTTCAAACTCGCGATCTCCATCGCGCTCACCCGTCTCATGCATGCTTAAAGAGCTATCACGATAACGAATGCCAATCTGGGAAATAAAAATGAAGAACTTCTTCCGCACCGCTTCAATCGAGAGAATGTATTTTGCCATCGGCGGAAATATGGTTGTCCGAATCAAACCCACGAACCAGTCTTTGCCGGCGGCGAGATTGAACATGCGATCGGTAGTCGCCGTCAATCGCCTGGCATTGGGCAGACGCTCTTCATTGTAACTCTGCAAAATCTTTTCATCGGCCGAGTGTTTCAGAACCAGCGCCAGCTTCCATGCGAGGTTGTAAGAGTCCTGGATGCCCGTGTTCATGCCTTGTCCACCGGCCGGTGTGTGTATGTGCGCCGCATCGCCGGCTACAAAACATCTGCCGGCAAAAAACTTATCCACATGACGCGTGTGGACTTTGTAAGTCGAGAACCAATCGACACGGGTGATGTCGAGCTCGAGTTCTGCTTCCAGTTTTATTTGCGCTTCAATCTCTTCGTAGAGAATCTCACTTGGATCCTTTTCATGGCCTTCGGGAAAGGCGCCTACAATGCGCCAACGCTTTTCGCCGGGCATGGGAAAAAACGCAACGACGCCGTGCGGCGCCAGGCAAACCGTTAACGCGTCATGAGTGAACTTCCAATCAATCTGCACATCAGCAACGTAAAACAATCGCTCAAAGGTACTGCCCTCGAAGGCAAGACCGAGCGCGTGCCTCACTAAACTGCGTGGACCATCGCAGCCGACCAGATATTTTCCTTCGATAGTTTGAGTTTCGCCGCTGCTGTTTTTAACCTGCGCTGTCACCGAAGCGTCGTTTTGCGAAAAACTTTCGAGCTCGCTTTGCCAAAGTACTTCACGGCCGTGAGCTCTCAGCCACTCGTACATCAGTAGCTCGTTTCTGCTCTGTTCCAGCACAAGCATAAACGGATATGGGCTCAATCCCTTTCCAATATTCGACAGCTCCACCTGGCCCAGCACTTCTCCACGTTGGAGCATGCGAACCTTCCCGGCAATGGTTCCTTGCGCGACCGCTCTTTGCGCAAGGTCGAGTTGTTCATAAATCTCGAGCGTGCGAGCGTGAACGCCGAGCGCTTTGGAATAGGCGGTTACACCTTCGTTTTTGTCGATGATGACAAAGTCAACGTCGTAGCGGGTGAGCTGACACGCAAGCGCAAGTCCCGTTGGACCAGCGCCCACGATGAATACGCCGGTCTGAATTGTTTGCGGCATGCCGAATCGTAACGGAGCGAACTTGTGACAAGCAAGAGTGAGACAAGAACTTCAAGTCCAAAGTCCAAAGTCCAAAGTCAAATCAGATGGACAAGCGACATTGAACGTTGGACTTTGGACATTGGGCATTGGACATTGGACTGGTTTACTCGACGTGCACGCCACGATGCATGGCGATGCCGCGCGCTTTCATGATGACATCGTCATCGATAAGTTCGCGACCGGCGCTCCAGCCTGTTACTTCTTCTAACGGTCTTCCCAACGCTAAAGCAAGTTTTTCATCGCTGGCTTCAAACGCGCGATCGCGCAGGTTGCGCAGAATGCGCGCGGCTTTATCCTGATTCGTACCGCGATCATCAACAATGTGATCAGAAAAGCGTTGGGGGGACCTCGTCGCGCTGCCCAGCGCTTTTGAAAGTAAGTATGCGAACACCGAACCGAGGCCAATGCCGCCGGCGACAATTCCAAGCCGGCGAAGTTTTGAGCTGCGCGCGTTGACTGCTGGCTGATTTTTCGTGTCGAGTTGGTTATTCATTAAGTTCCTTCCCACCTTGTCAATTTTCTGACTAGCTAGATCTTGCACTTATGGCCGGGCATTGTTGCCCACCTTCGCGGCGTGATTCAACCTGGACAACAGGAATGTCTGTCCTACCTACTGTTACAAAAACATGCACGACCGTACTCGTGCTGCGCAAAAAGTGGCCCGGCCCAGTACGATTTCAAGTAGTTCTCATGAGCGAGTTCCGCTAAGGCAACTTGGTCGCCATGCGGCATGACGCGAGGATTGCTGTTCAGAACGCGTCAGTGGGATCGACCAATCTGACTCTATCTTTTCTGTGTAATCTGCGTAATCTGCGGATTAGTTTCTGCTGATACTTTCATTCACCGCGTGTCCGGCGTATGCTTGTGCTTGTTTCCTCCAATAACTTGCCGGACCCTTGACCGGCGGCGCCATAGATCAACAAAACACTTTATCGAGCGTGCGAACGCTTGTTTGCGAAAGGGAGTACGGACATGACAATTCACGGGTTTCAGGTTTTGAGTTTAGGCTCTCAAAAGCACTACATGATTCTTCGATTGGGTTTGACATTTATTTTATGTCTGGGTTCATTTGTTCCCACCAGCGCGGCGACGCCTCCCGGCAACCGCTGTAAAGACCGCTGCAATGACGTTTATCGCTTGAAGAAAGATCTTTGTAGGACAATTCCGTTGAAGGGCGAACGCAAGGCTTGTGAAAAGGCGGCGAAGCGTGCGAAGGACAATTGCAAACACCGCTGCCGGTAACAGTGAGCAGTTGGCAGTGAGCAGAGGACGGCTTATGTTTCTTTGTTAGTTCTTCTTCGTTACCTGAGCTTCGTCAAGGATCACATTGTCAGGATCCAGAATTAATGACGTCGGCGCGGCGTCGAGTGGGATCTCTTCGATAGTGTGTTTGTGCTCAGTAGTGATAACGATGCGTCGCTTGTTGCCGCCACTGACAATCTCTACCGGTACCGCATTAGGATAAGCAGGCCCGGATTGCGTTTGATTCAAAACCACGCGCAGTCGCTTGTTCCTATCGTTCCAATTCCACGTTAACTCGTAATGCGGATGGCCCGCGCTATAGACCCAACGCGCGAAAAAGTCTTTAAGGTTTCGTCCTGATACTTTCTCCAGCGCTTCACGCAAATCCTCAGTCGAGGCCAGCGAGCCCTGGTGCGCGGTGTAGTACGCACGAATGCCGCGAAAAAAAGTTTCATCGCCCAGCTCCGCGCGTAGCATGTGCAACACCCAGGCGCCCTTCTGATAATTGTTAGGGTTGAGCAGCTTGAAAAGATCTTCGGTTTCCGTGTCGTGAATCGGCATGCTTGTCTTTTTCTCGAAACTGAAATACCTGTTGGCCGCGTCCTGCATGTAATCTCGAAAACGTCTCTCACCTTCATAACGTTGAACTACAAGTCCGGCGAAGTAAGTCGCAAAACCTTCGCTCAACCAAAGATCGGACCAGGTTGATTCCGTTACTGAATCGCCAAACCACTGATGAGCAATCTCGTGCGCCACAACTTCGACGACGCCTTCATGCACCTTGAACACATTGCTCAACGGTTCCGACGGCTTCCCGTTAAACAGGAAGGCGGGAAAAACAATTGCGCTGGAATTTTCCATTCCGCCGAAACGCGTCGTGCCGATAATCAAGGCAAGCTTTTCATAAGGATAAGGCGCGATCGTGTTGGTCAAAAACTTGAGCGCAGGGTTTGCGGCGGCAAAACCGTGCACCGCGTAATCCTTGTCCGATTGCTGCACGTAGTAGCTCAATGGCGTGATCGGCTCATCAGCAATCTTTATTTGAACAAACTCGCCTACGGCAACGATCATGCAATAGGGCGGAATCGGCGCAGCTTCCGTGTAGGTCCAGGTGCGGTTTACCGGTGAAGAATTCTCGACGTGGATCAGTTGCCCATTAGCAACCACTAAGTCGCGAGCCGGCGCCGTCACCGTAAAAGTTACGGTGGCCTTGGCTGATGGATGATCGAGGCAGGGAATCCACTGATGCACGCGGTCGGGCCAGTTGTCACCAATCGCGGAGGGCCTACTGTCCTTGTCTTTACTCAACACCAATCCGTCTGTCGGCGAACCGTGATATTCAACCACGATGAGCGCGCGCGTTTTACGAGACAACGGTTTTGCAAGCTGGACATTAAGTAAACCCGGCGCTCGGGAAAACATAGTGGTGTTGCCATCAACTGTTACCGCGTCAACCGGCAATGCGCCGAAATCAAAATCAATTAGCGAAACATCCTTGATTGCCTCGACTGTAATCGCGACGCGCGCGCTGGTGATTTCTGTTAACCCGTCATTGAACGCAAGCGTTATCTTGTAGTTCAAAGGTTTCCAGGAATCGATGAGACGCTCGCGGCGCGCGGCGAGGGTAGACGCTGGAAGAATCCAGAAAAGAAGAAAACAAAGCAACAGAGACGCCCGAGAAAAGGTTCGGTCGTCGTGCGATGCCGAACATGAATCTGGACAACGCGGATGGGCTGTTGTTGAATGGTTGCCGGAAGTCACCTGGCTAATTCCTTTTGCTATTCAGCCGCAGGGCGGCGAATGATCTGGTTGGAACGAGCTCGCGACGTAAAACAAAGTCAGAACCGGGAGCGGTAGCGACCGGGTTCATAGACAATTAGGCAAAGCGAGCTGAAGCCAATTTTCATGTTGATTGGTAACGGCTCGATACCCGGTCGCTACCGCTCCCGGTTCCGTATTCTTCGACCCACGCGGGGGAATATGATCCACGTTATCTGATTCCCAATAACAACAGCGCCGAGCGGTCGGATACTTTGCGGTCCGAGGCTAACCACTCGCGGTAGCCGGCGAGTTCGCCTTCATTCAGTTGGCGATTGCCAAGGCGCGCCGCGGGGGTTCGTTCAAATGCGCGATTCGTCAATGCCATGTGCGCGTTGCGAATCTTAAGAGGCTCGGGTTGTCCAAGCGCACGCTCGGCTGCCTCGACGTCAGGGAAGAATTCATCATAAGCCAGCAAGTGCCAGACGCTGTCTGCGCCTTGACCTTCAACTGCGATCACGCGTAGCAAGCCCAAGCCGCTTTCTAGTTGAAAAACCAGATCATCGCCCGGTACAAATTGTTGTGTCATGGTTCGAAAGCGATGTTACGAAACGAGGACCATAACCGCAAAGTTCGCGAAGGTGGGCGACTAATTCGATTTGAGTCTCAATGAGATCTCATTAGCACCTGGCTTCAGCCAGGTGATCGCTAGAACCAGTTCAAGGCCGAAACCGTTTAAACGGTTTCCGGATGAGAATACAGGCTGCTTTTCACCTGGCTGAAGCCAGGTGCTAATAAGATTTGGCCGAGCCGACTGCCGCGAATTGCGAAGGCCCCGATTGACAAGAATTGCAAATCGGCAAACGCAAAACTAGAATCGCGTCACCGGCATGAGCGAGTTCAATCCAAAGAAGGATTATTACCAGGTTCTTGGCGCGCGCGAAGGTGATTCGCCTCGCGAGCTTGAGCGCCAATACAAACGCATGGCCGCGCGCCGCCATCCAGATAAGGGCGGCAGCGAAGAAGAGATGAAGTCGCTGAACGAAGCGTATCGCGTACTGCGAAACGAAGAAACGCGACAGCAATATGATGCGCAGCGTCAGGTTCGTCAGCCTGAAAGATTTGTTCCCGCATCATCGCCAGCGGCACAAGATATTGGCGTTCTTGGGCACGGCTTGAGTGCGTTGCTCTGTTTGCTGGTAGGTTTGTTCTTATTATTCCTGGTGCGGTTTCAGTGGATCTGGTTTCTCTGGCCGCTCGGGATTCTGGCGGTATTCGTAATTCTTTTTGGAATAATAATGGCGCGCAGTGCTATGCGCGCGATGAACGACTCGTTGCCACAGTCGAGCCGCTTCCGACGGCACACGCGTTTACAAGAGGCGATGTTTTGGAGTCTCGTTGCGGGCAGTGGCTATGGCATTTATCTTCTTTTGACATCTGTATAGGTAGTGCTCGTCACCGACGTTTCGATAATGCAAATCAACGGCCTGGATCTTTTGTTTCTCGAAGTAAATAACCTCGAGGAGTCGCTCGCTTTTTATAGTGACGTGCTGGGTTTTGAAGTCAGCAAGCATAGTCCTGAGTCGGAACCGCCGATGGCGACATTACAGGCGGGCGGCTTAAAAATTTCGCTGGCCCAGCATTTGGAGACGATGTTGAAACGAGGGCGCGGCGTCAGCTTCTTCATCGGTGTCGGGGATGTCGATGATTACTACAAACAACTGCTTGCAAGAGGCGTCGAGGTTTATCCGCCCGCGGATGAAGGCTGGGGCGGGCGCTTTATTACATTGCAGGACCCCGACAAATACCGACTCTTCTTTGTTACCTGGGCTGAGAATGATCGCGAAGTCAGCCGCTGATTCATGTCTGTTTCGGAGAGGATAAATGGAACGACAACACACTGAAAACTTGTTTCGCCGTTACAAGGGCCAGCTCGTAAATGTGAAAACAATTTCTGCCGGTATCTATAAAGGACGCGTCGGGGAGATCACTAATGATTATGTTGCCCTCACCGATCGCGACGGCGAAGACGAAACCCAAACCTTCATATTTTTTGACGCGATTGAATCGATTGTAGTTATTGAAACTTCGCCGGCTTCCTGATTTGCTCGCCAAATAAAAATGGATCTGGTAAGCTCTGTTGCATCGATAGGACAAGCTTGCAGTCATGCATTCCATCAAGAATCCTCCTAATCCCTGGCTGACGCACTCGGTTGAGTGGCTCGGTGAACCGCCCGAAGCCAAGCTCGAAGTCTTTGAAGAGACTGAGACGCGGAAAATAATTACGCACAACGACAGTCCCGATGTGGGGTTCGACTATACTATCAATTGCTATCGCGGCTGCATCCATGGCTGTACTTACTGCTTCTCACGGCCGACTCATGAGTATCTCGGCTACGGCGCCGGCACTGACTTTGATCGCAAGATCATCGTCAAGGTCAACGCCCCACAGTTGCTGCGCAAGGAATTGATGCGACCGTCATGGAAAGGCGACGAAATCGTTTTTTCGTTCACCTCCGATCCTTACATCCCACTCGAAGCGCATTACAAACTGACGCGCCAGTGCCTGGAGATCTGCGCGGCGTTTTGCAATCCGGTTGGCGTAATTACCAAGTCGGCACTGATTCGCCGTGACATCGACGTGCTGCAGCGGCTAACGCGCGATGCGAGCGTTGGCGTGTTTTTCACCATACCTTTCAGCGACCGTGAAGCCGCACGCGCCGTTGAGCCTTATGCGCCTTTACCAGCCGCACGCTTTCATGCGATGGCCGATCTCGCCGCCGCGGGTATCAAGGTAGGCCTCGGCATTGCGCCAATCATTCCCGGTCTGACGACAGACATTCCCGAACTGCTCGAGCGTGCAAAGGAGGCCGGCGCGACCATGGCGTTTGTGAATATGCTGCGCCTGCCGGGAAGTGTCGCGCCATATTTTGAAGAGCAGTTGCGCGAGAAGCTGCCGACCAAGGCGGATCGCATCATGAACCGTATACGCGAGGCGCGCGACGGCAAGTTAAACTCGGCTGTGTTCGGCGAACGCATGCGCGGCAAGGGTGAATATTGGGACGCAATTCACAAGCTCTTCAAAATCCACGCAGAACGGCTTGGCTTTAACAAAACATCACCGCGCGCAGACGCCGCGCACACAACTTTCCGCAGACCTTCCGCTCAAGCAAATCTTTTCGGCTAACAACGAAGCTCAGGTTTTTTGTTTCCACTAGCGACAGATTTTCCGAGTTTCTTTATAATGCTCGCGATCCCTGCCGGCCCGACGAATAAATTTAGGAGACTCTCCCCATGATGCTTATCCGACATGTCATACGCGATCGTGAGCCCTACTCGATGAATGCGTCGGCGACGGTTCAGGATGCGGCAGAGTTTATGGCCGCGCGCAACGTGGGCGCAGTTTGCGTGGTTGATGACAGTGGCAAACTGCTGGGTGTTTTTTCCGAGCGCGATGTGTTGCGTCGCGTGGTGGTGTTGCAACGCGATCCGGCATCGGTGAAAGTCGGCGACGTTACCAGCGAGCTGCGCGCAGTTATTAATTGCGATGAAACTCCGCACCAGGCGCTCGAGCGAATGGAGATGATTGGCACGCGACATTTGCCGGTGGTTGATGGCGAGCGTTGGGTGGGTATGCTCTCGATGCGCGACTTGATGCGGGTGGAACTCAGCGAGCAAGGCGACGAGATCAAACTGCTGCACGAATACATCCAACACTAGATCGTGATGAACTGCCACGAGGACCCTCGAACTAAAACGCATGGAAGGTTTTGCCAGGGCCGTTCGTCAAATTAAACCAATGAACCGAATTCTGTTTGCTCTTTTCTGGGTGCTTGTCATTCTGGCCTACGCGTGTGGCCATCCACCACCGGGTCGGGGCGCCGGCGAAATTGAATCCACTTCTGGAGAGCCAACGCAAAGTCAGGGACAAACTGCCGGAGAAGGCGCCGTCAAGTTTAGGGTGGAAACCGTCGTAAGCGGTTTGGAGGTTCCGTGGTCCATTGTTTGGGCGCCTGATGGCCGAATGATTTTTACTGAACGGCCCGGGCGTGTGCGTATTTTTCAAAATGGCAAGCTGCGGCCTGAACCGTTGTTCGTCGTTCCCGACGTCGAACCAGGTGGCGAAAGTGGCCTGATGAGTCTGGCGCTGCATCCGCAGTTCGCAGCGAATCACTGGCTCTATCTTTCTTATGCTTACAAAGGCGACGGCCAGCGTGTGCGCATCGCGCGCTATCGCGAAAGCCAGACCGGACTCACCGATCGGAAGGTGATCATTGAGGACATCCCTGCAGCGCAGTTTCATGCGGGCTGCCGTCTTCGCTTTGGACCGGATGGCAAACTCTACATCACTACCGGCGATGCAACTGAACGCGAACTGGCGCAGCGACTCGATTCGCTGGCAGGAAAGACATTGAGACTTAACGACGATGGCACAGTGCCGGCTGATAATCCTTTTGTGGGTCAGGCCAACGCGAGTCCCGAGATTTGGACTTACGGAAATCGCAATGGACAGGGGATTGATTTCCAGCCTGGCTCGAATCTTTGTTTCGAGACGGAGCAAGGTCCAAGCGGGTTTGATGGACCCGGCGGTGGCGATGAAGTAAACATTCTCGAAAAGGGCAAGAATTATGGCTGGCCGCTTATTCATCATACCGAGAAGCGTGCTGGTCTCGAGTCGCCCCTGCTTGAGTACACGCCCGCATGCGCGCCGGGCAGCGGAATGTTCTATCGTGACGCGGCGTTTCCGCAGTTCAAAGGAAATTTCTTTTTCGGTTGCCTGGCCGGCAGACGACTGATTCGCGTTGTGCTCGATGGACGGCGAGTGGTTAGCCAGGAGAATTTGCTTGCCGGAAAATACGGTCGTATTCGCGACGTGGCTGAAGGACCGGACGGCAATCTCTATTTCTCAACTTCCAACCGCGATGGACGCGGCTCACCTGCCGTCGATGACGATCGCATCATTCGTCTTGTCCCACTTAAGTAGGAATGAATAACAAGGACGAAAAATATCCATGAATCTAACTCGAAGCAAAACAATCTTCGCGGTAACGTTTTCAGTAGTGACTGGTCTTTTTTGCGTGGCCGCATTGGCCCAATCAGGGCGCAGTTCAATGCATGGTTATGTTGCTTTCGACGATTTGTCTTACCTCGATGTTGCCGAGAAAAAGGTGCACGCCACCATCGAGTTGCGGGGAAACACAGAATTCAACCAACAAGTGTATGCCGGCAAAACGGACGAACACGGCTCATATGATCTTAAGGCCATCCCCATGGGCGAATACGTTTTGAAAATCTCATCGCCCGGTTATCGGCCTTATCAAACGGAGATCTATCTGCCTTCCGATTTCAACTGTAGTTTGGCTGTAATGCTGAAAAGGGAGAAACACTAACCAGCATGACCACTGCACAAAAACCCGCAAGTGTTCGCGAACAGATTTCTCAGGAGGAATGGGGCGCGCGCGTGGACCTCGCCGCCGCCTATCGTCTGGTAACCCACTACGGCTGGGACGATCTCATCTTCACGCATCTCTCGGCGCGCGTGCCGGGTCCGGAACATCACTTTCTAATTAATCCTTACGGGATGATGTTTGACGAGATCACTGCGTCCAGTCTTGTGAAGATCAACCTGGCGGGCGAGATCGTGCTGCCGTCTCCTTATTTCATTAATCCTGCCGGCTTCACCATTCACAGCGCGGTGCATGCGGCGCGCGAAGATGCGCTATGCGTGATTCATCTGCACACCGATTATGGCATCGCCGTTTCGGTCCAGGCGGACGGATTGCTGCCGATCTCGCAGCAGGCGTTGTTTGCGTTGTCCTCACTTGCTTATCACGATTACGAGGGACTGGCCCTGAATGAAGACGAAAAATCGCGTCTGGTTGCAGACCTTGGCAACAAGAACAACATGATTCTCAGAAATCATGGTCTGCTGACGACCGGAAAAACTGCGGCTGAAGCTTTCCTATCGATGTACATGCTTGAGCGCGCTTGTCGCATTCAGATTCTGGCGCAGGCGGGTAGAGGGAATTTGTTACCGGTGTCGGAGCCGATACTGCAGAGTGTTGCGGCCCAACTGGGAGCGGTTACTGTTGGCCAGGGAGCACAACTTACCTGGCCGGGTTTGCTGCGCAAGCTCGATCGAATGGACTCGTCTTTTCGTGAGTGATATGGACTAGCGCTTCTTTGCGAGCATCGCGGTCTTGCTCCAGCCGATAATGTGCAAAGGCGGGAAACGATACTCATGGACCATGCGGAAGTGGCGTTCAGTCTCGCTGAGAATTTGCGAGCGCGGATGCGACTTAAAGCGAAACAGGATTTCCAGGAGTGTGCTGGCTGGCGTGGGCCGGCAGGGAAGATGAAGCATATGTCCACCCGGCGCAATCACGCGCGCGATTTCAGCCATACCTTCACCGAGCGGCACATACTCAAGCGCGCCGCTGGTCACTACTAAATCCAACGAGTCGTCGGCAAACGGAAGCGACAGAAGATTACCCTCGGTGAAGGTGACATCTTGTGTTCGTCCGGAACTTTCATCGAGTGCTTTTTGCGCAGCGCTGATGGATGTCGCTGAAAGATCAAGTGCGGTGATGTTCACCGGGAAACGCAGGTTTCGCAGCAATGCCAACGTCAGCAGACCGGTGCCGCAGCCTGCGTCGAGAATTCTGGCGCCTCGCGAGACCGGAAGTGGGTGAGTGGAAAAATATTGATCAAGCGAGCGGCCATAGCCATTAAGCTTAAAAGTTAGATCGTAAAAAGCCGCAATCTTGTCGTAATACGAGCCGGCGCGCGCCTCATCCTTGGTTGCGGTCAATACGTATTCCATCATGTACTCCTAAAAAACCTTGTATATGAGAATAATAGTCTCTGCTGAGAGCCGCTAAGATTGGCGCGTAATTGTAGCGTCAGTTGCTCTTTTACTCAACAGATCAACGCCACCGATTATTTTCACAGTTTTTCGCTAGGTTTGATGCTTCTTGCGGCGGACGCAGCCTTCCTCTTTCTCAACCCAGATAATTGTTCGAAAAGTGTTACCGCGAGCGCGCAAGCATCGCAAGGTTGTCACGTTCTTCGTACGGTGAACTTTCTTGAGAAAGGAATAACCCATGAAAAAAGAGTTGATATTAGGCTGTGCGAGCCTGGCGATTGTCGGACTCGGAGGTCTTTTCGTGCGTGCCGGGACACAGCCCGCTCCGGTTGAGGTGCGGGGCTCAGCACAATCAGACATCGTGGCTCGAAATTTTGATGTGCAAATTTTGGTCGGCGGTCGTCCACTCGATGAATACTACGCTCGTAGCAAGAGTTACGTGGAAGCCATCCAGGGAGCCGAGTATGAAGTGCAGATTCGAAACCCGTTACCTTATCGCGTCGCGGTGGCGTTGTCGGTCGACGGACTAAACACTATCGACGCGCGACGCACGACCGCCTGGAATGCAAACAAGTGGGTGATCGAACCGTATGGAACAATCAGCATCAACGGTTGGCAAATGAGTTCCGAACGCGCTCGGCGTTTCTATTTTACTTCCGAACAGGATTCGTACGGTGCGAAGTTGGGACAGACTTCGAACCTGGGCGTCGTATCGGCAGTTTTCTTCCGTGAACTTCGTCCCGTTCCGGTTCCGATCACTCCTGCCCCACCGCCACGACCTTATGAGGAAAGAGATGAACGCGAACGTAGCTCAACGGCACCGGGCAGTGGCGCCTCCGGTGTTCCGCAGGCGCAAAGCAATCGCGCCAACAAAGGCATCCTGTCGCGTGATGACGATTATCCCGCGACGGGAATCGGACGCTCGGTGCGCAACGATGTCCAATGGGTGGACATGCGCCTCGATTCGAGGCCTGTTGGCGAACTTACGATTCGCTACGAATATTATGCGACGCTGGTGCGCCTCGGAATATTGCCGCGCCGCTACCAACGGCCCGATCCTTTAAGAAGAAGAGAAAGCGCGAGCGGCTTTGAGGATCGGAGGTTTAGTCCGGAGCCTTAAGAGCAGTAAACAGTAGACAGTTAACAGCAGACGCAGAATACCGTTTGCTGTTTACTGTTTGCTGTCTACTTCTTTCGCAGGTCCGCGGTATAGAGTTGCTGATAGACGCGGTAGTTGTTCATCACTTTCTGCACGTACGCTTTCGTCTCATCGAAGCCGACTTCTGAAGTGAAAACACCTGCGTCTTTTTGTTTTGCGCGCCGGACCCAGCGCGCAACGTTATCTTCGCCCCCATTATAAGAAGCCGCGACAGCTTCCGGCAGATTTGGAAACAGCGTCGCTAACTCTGCGAGGTATTCGCTTCCCAGGCGAATTGAAGTTTCCGGTTGATAGAGTTGACTCTCTTCGACGACCTTCATGCCCGCATGCGCGGCGTATTTTTGTGCCGCATCGATAGTGAGTTGCAATAAGCCACGCGCTCCTGAAGGGGATTTTGCCAGCGGACGAAAATCGCTTTCCTGCTTTATTAGTGCAAGCACAAAGCGCGGATCGAGCTTTCGTGCTCGTGCAGCATTAACAATTATTTGCCGGTAGGGAGCCGGATAACGGTCGGCGACAGGGTCTATCTGTTCCTTCATTCGTTCGATGCGGTCGCCTGCAAAACCTCGGCTGCGTCCGTCCGCGACGCTCGCCAGATGGTCTGTTGCCAGCCATCCGTAATATGAATCAATGTCGGCAGGGATAGCGAGATACCCGGCATAGGCCTGAGCTTGTCTACCCGCGCGCTCAAGGCTATAAGCTTTGAGATAGGCAACTTCGGAAGGAGAAGTGGCCACGCCCTTTTGAAAGCTCGCTCCGCTCAACTCATCCGCGGTTGTGATTGCATGCTTCCAGTTACCCTCCGAAATTTCCAAACGTAGCCGACCAAATAACGCATTCGTTGCTGTCGGCGTTCCGGCGAAGCGCTGTCTTGTGCGAGCGACCCAGGCAAGCGCTTCCTGGATCCGGCCGGCCTCTCTTAACGTGTCGATCGCGTTGAGGTGTGCAGTGTCTATTCGTTCGCCGTCAGGAAAACGAGTGATGTATTGAATGTAACGATCAGCAGCTTCCGAAGTTTTACCGAGTCGCAACAGGGAAGCAGCACTAAAGTTGAGACCCTCGCGACCTTCTTTGGTGGCGGGGTATTCGCGTGCGAGACGATCGTAGGCGTCGTACGCTTCCATATAACGACGCGATTGAAAATAAGATCGGCCCATGCCCAGTAAAGCCTGCGCCACCCGTGGATCATTTGGGTAGTAAATTATGAGCGCCTGCCAATGCTCGCGTGCCTCTTCGAAAGCACGATTGGCAAGATAAATAGCGGCACGGCGCAGGTGCTCGTCAGGACTGAGGCGCGTCATTACGCCTTTCGCGTTACGCACATCTCTATCCTGTCGTCGCACGGCGGCGAGCGCCGAATCAGTGTTCGCCTGAACTCCAACCGAAAAAAGCTCTTTTGAAACTACGGCGGCCAACGGAGGAAGCGAGCTCCCACTGAGCGTTCCCGCCAACGCGAGATTGGAAACCAATATCAGTCGCGATTTGTAAATGTTCCAGATATTCATCAATCCAACCACTCTATCCTTCGATGATTTCAAAGCTTGAAACGATTTCCGCCGTCGGCCGTAAAGTTGCGGCGACGCTACAGTATTTTTCTTCTGACAGTTGTATAGCCTGGCTAACTGATTGCTCTGAAATGTTACGGCCGGTGACGATGTGATGCACTTCCATTCGCTTATAACTGCGTGGGTGCTCACTGCGACGCTCGCCCCTTACCTCAACTCGGTAGGCCGAAACTTCCTGGCGTTTCTTTTTCAGGATAGAAACCACATCAACACCGGTGCATGATCCCAAAGCCACCAACAGGAGTTCCATTGGCGTGGGGGCCGAGTTCCTCAAGTGGTCCGTATCGAGCATGATTTGGTGCCCAGATGGTGTACGACCAATGAATAAGTCGGTCTGCTTTAGCTCAACGACCGCTTTGGAATCTTCTGTACTCATCTATTTGGCCTCCAGATTGAGAATATCACACAGGCCTAATGCGTTACGTCGAGAGGGGTTAACGGGCTACGCAAACAAACTTTCCATAATAAGCACATTTTCGCCAAACCAATTAGAAAGGGTGGCATAGACATTGTAAGGTTCAGCCTACACGCACTTTACTTTTTTGTTTCAGAAGACGATCGAGTCGCGCGTCCAAGCTCAAATGACATCTTAGTAATGAAGCGGAAGAGTGTTTTAGATAAATCTGGAGGAATGCAAATGATTATGGTTAGAAAAACAATCACTACGTTACTTGTGGCGCTCGTCTTTGTAGCCGGCGCCTCTATGACGCAGGCACAGCGACAACCGTACCGAGGGACGTACCGCTCGGTGCAACAGCTCTTAACAAGAATAGGATCGAGCGCCGATGTATTGCAGAGCAGGATCAATACTCGGTATCAAAGTGGCGCGTACGGTCGCGTTAACCAACAAGATCTTGGCAGTTTGGTACAAGACTTTAACACCGCAGTCGTGCAGCTGAGAGAGCGATTCAATAATCGGAGCTCAACAACAGCGGATGCCCAGGAGGTACTTAACCGTGCCGCACAGGTCGATCGCGTACTGCAGAGAAATTCGACCGACACAGTTACTTTCCGCACCTGGACCAACTTGCGGGTAGACCTCAATCAACTGGCGAGTGTTTACGGTTTGAGATGGCCCAGTGTTTCGCAGACATCTCCGTATCCTTCGACCACGACAACTCCATATGGGGTCAGCGGTTTGACGGGTACTTATCGATTGGATCCGTCGCGAAGCGATGATCCTGGTCAGGCGGCGGACCGTGCCGTGCAATCCCTCGGCTATGGCGATCGGGCGCGCATACATGATCAGGTCGCGGCCAGATTGGAATCGCCGGATCAGATTGCGATTGAGCTTCGCGGACGGGACGTAACCCTGGGGTCATCGCGCGCTCCCCAAATTACTTTTGTGGCAGACGGAACTGAACGAGTTGAGACGGCGCCCAGTGGCCGCACAATTCGCGCTCGCGCGACCTTAAATGGTGAGCAGTTAATCGTCAGCTCCACAGGCGATAGCGGCAATCAATTCAATGTGACATTTGATCCGATGGACAATGGTCGCGGATTGAGTGTAACGCGCCGTGTTTATGTTCAGGGTTTATCTCGACCAGTCGTCGTGCAGAGCGTTTATCAAAAGACGTCCGACGTTGCCAGGTTTGATATCAACACTGGTCCGCAGACGAATCCGTATCCGGGGAACAATACAACCGCCAACGGAGATTTCGTGATAACAAACGGAGAAACCGTTATCGGCGTACTCGAAAATGGAATTTCTACGCAAACTGCGCGCGAAGGTGACCGCTTCACGATAACGGTCCGCCAACCCGTGCAATATGAGGGCGCTGTCATCGAAGGCCACATCTCCAATGTGCAGCGCAGTGGCCGCTTGACTGGGCGATCGCAGATGACGTTGAACTTCGACACGATTCGTCTCCGCGACGGCGGGTCGTATCGGTTTGCCGGTATTCTTGAGTCAGTAAGAACAACTCAGGGAGATACGGTGAGAGTTGATAATGAAGGTTCAGTCCGAGACAGCAGTCAAACCACGAAGACCGAGCAGCGCGCCGCGATCGGAACTGCGGTGGGGGCCATCATCGGTGCCATCGCGGGCGGCGGTAAAGGAGCAGCCATAGGCGCGATAGTGGGCGCCGGCGGCGGCGCTGGATCCGTTTACGTTCAGGGCCGCGACGATCTTGACCTCGGAGCAGGCACGGAGCTAACAATCCGTGCGTCGGGTCCAAGATAACAATCGATTCGCGCTTGATGAAGATAGGGGCCGGTAACGAAAGTCGCCGGCCTTCTTTTTATTTCTCAGGAGTTAATTGTGTTATTATTTAGATCCCAGCCGCTAAAATAAAACAACTTGTCCTCCCTAGACTTGAATTGAGAAAGTACCTTTAAGCGAAACGTGGGAGGCCCAAAGTGGCAAGAATTCTTTTAGTCGACGACGACGAAACCATCCGCGACACCCTATACGAACTTCTCTCAGGCCATTACGTCTGTCAAACCGCGGAGACTGCGGAAAAGGCGTTCGCCCGATTGGAGGCAGATCCATATGATGTTGTTCTGACAGACATCTCAATGCCAGGTCTAAGTGGTCTAGAACTTCTGGGCCATGTTCGTCAGAAATTTCCCGACACTCCGGTCATAATTATTTCCGGCATTGGCGACCATGAGCACGCGCAGGGACTAATCAAACTGGGCGCCTTCGATTTTCTGTTGAAGCCTTTTAGCCTTGATATGGTGGAGAAGAGCGTCAGGAGGGCCGTGGAATATCGCAAACGACTGGAGCAGGCGAAAGCATCAGAAGACGGTGCAGACTCCACAGAGGCTGCCAACTGGAAGATCGTAAAAAGCTAGGATAGCGTTTATTGTTTTAGGCCGCGACGATTGCGATAGTCGAGCGTTTCACCGCCACAGAACGCTTCCGGATAATCTCCTGGGCGATTTCAGAAATTTTTTCCGCGTGAAACGGTTTTGCGATTACCCAGTCTACCCCGGCTTCCTTTTGTTCATCTGAGCCAACGGCCTCGCCCCAGCCAGTAACCACTGCGATCGGTATTGTTTTGTTGCGTTCGCGAATGGCGTGCGCAAGCTCCCATCCACTCATTCCCGGCATGCCAACATCGGTGAAGATGCCGTCAAACTGGTGCACATCGAAAAGCCCGAGCGCTTCGCGACTGCCTGACGCGATGTAGACTCGACAGCCGTCCTGTTCCAGCAGATCACGCAATAGTTCACGCACCGGCGCCTCGTCGTCTACAACCAATACCTTGGGTTGATTCTCGCTAAAGGTGTGCAGAGTGTTTGTGCTTTGGGCGTCAGTCGTTTGAGCTTTCGCCAGTTCGACTTCTGGAATATTAGCCTCTTCGGTGACCTCAGCTTTAGGCAAGCTGATCATAAACTTCGTACCTATGCCAACTTCCGAATCGACCTTTACCGAACCTTCGTGGCGGCGAATGATCCCGAAGCTTACAGCCAAACCCAAACCCATTCCCGCTTTGCCTTTTGTTGTAAAGAACGGATCAAAAATGCGCGACTTCACTTCCGGCGCCATCCCCGAACCGGTATCTGCCACCATGATCACTACCGACTCATCGATGTCGTAAGCGGCGAGCGTAAGCTGGCCGCCTTCAGGCATAGCGTCTACGGCGTTGAAAACCATGTTCACAAGCACTTCGCGCAATTCGGATTCATCGCCCATCACTTTTGCTTTGGACCGGATTTGCAAGTCGAGACTAATTTGAACGTTTGCTGCCTCGGCACGATCTTTCCAACGTGGTCGCGTAATCTCGCTGACGTCCAACAATATTTGGTCGATCGAAACTGCCTCGAAATCGTGGTCACGACGTTGCCGCGCAAAATCCTGAATTCTCTTGACTGTCTTTGCGCCGTCCTCGGCAGTCTTGATGATGATCTTGAGTCCGCGACTAATCTTTTCCGGATCATTAGTGCGCATGATCAACTGCGCGCGGCCCAGTATGCCGGCGAGCGTGTTGTTGAAGTCGTGGGCTACTCCGGATGCCAGTTCACCTAAGGCGGAAAGCTTTTCTATTTGGGAAAACTGCTCGCGGATTCGTTCCTGTTCCGCAATGTAGTGCGACAACTCGGCGACGTGGCGTTGGGCCTGTTCGGCCTGTGCGACCGAGGACTCAATGTTTTTCAGATATGTGCGGTAAGTGAAAAAAACGATGGCGATAATTGGAATAGTTATTACCAGCGCATAGAACCCAAATTCCTGAATGAGCTTGGCAATAACAGCAGCAGCAGACGCGCCCGCGAAATAAGTAATCGAGGTCCAGAGATAATGTTTTTTCCAGGTCTGCCAAATCGGTTGCCTTGCCTGTAACGCACCACATGTCGCGACAACGCCTGAATTCGCGCCATATTGAATCAACGCCATCATTGCCATGGCCGAAACGAACTTGCCAGAAAGAGGAGCAGAACTCAGTTTGGCGACATCTCCAAAAAAGAAGCGCAGTGAGAAAGCGGTGATGCAAGTCGAAAGAGCGGCGCACCCCCAATTGAAGAGGACGGTCGACGACTTTCGACAAAAGCGCGACGATGAAAGAAGCGCCTCGGTCGCAGCCATTAGGATCGCGGCCTCACCTCCATAAAGCAGTAGAGTGAGAAAAATAAACGTATCGGAAACCGAAATATGTGAACTGAACTGAGGAATCTTGATTGCGATTCGCGAGCTAAGGAATAGCGTCAGTATGGCTATAAACAAGAAACGATGGTCCAATATGGCAGGGTTTAGCCAATAGGCTGCGAGAAAATAGACTGAACCGCCGCCAAGGATGGTCGCCCAGATGTATGTCTGGGTTAACTTTTGATTCTTGCTGTCGGGTCTTAGTAACATAGTTCTAATTACTAGCTGAGCAGTGACGGATGTCAGTACGGAGCTAGACGGCAAGCGCCAGGCGACTCCAGTCAGATTCCTCGTAGACAGATTGATCAGATTCAGCATTCGGCGGCGATGAAAACCGATCGTCGCCAAAGCCAAGCGGAAACACGCTTGCCAATACAGCTCTCATTCTGACCTGGCCTAGCAGCGTTTCCAGGTAGCAGCGGAATTGATGAAGTACGGCGTTCAATTGCTGTACATCGTTTTGGCTGTCTATCCGCGCGCAAAAACTTTCGAACTGTGGCCAATCGGAATACATCAAAAGCTCCATGCTTTCATTGCGAAACTTCTGGATACCTTCGGCAAGCGAAGCGAATGCGGTTTCCGTTTGGTTTTCTTCTGCTGCTTCCAGAAGTTGAGTTAACTGCGCGAGGTCCTCGCATAGTTGCAGCGACTGGCGAAAGCGCATGTCTGAGTTGTTGAAGAGCTTCGTACCGTCGAGGTCGGAATTAAAGACCATCGCGAGTGTGATGGTTGATTGCTGTAGGCAATTCGTAAGGATGTCATGGGCCCGATATAGTCTGCCAACCACAATGTGAGATTTTTCGCCCGAGGTTGCAGGGGATTCAAACACTCGTTGCAAATCATGGTTGACCGCGAAGGCAATGCCATCGAGCGTGTCAAACAATTCTTCCGTCAGTAACTCCGGTCTTAGAGCCTCGGTCTGAATGAAATTAATAAGGGCACGCGCGTCATCGTCGATAAGTTGAAACATGGCGAAGGTCTGTTCTGCGAATTCAACGTTGCGCAGGTGAACCTCGATTAGATCCAGGCATTCCAACAATCGCAGTAGATCGTTGAAGACAAAACCGACGATTTCTTTGATGGCAGGAGACTCGATACCGCAGACAATAGAGCTGATTTCAAAACGGCCTGCGTTGCCGTCCGGTGCCACGAGTCGAAGCTCTTGCGGCGAATGGACAACGTTCGTCTGAGACGATCTATTTGAAAAGGAGTTTGGTATGGTCATTTCCGCACTTAGACCTTTTTTAATCGGTTTGACTGCCCCCGGATCGTAATCTCTGCGCTCGGTTTCGGCGCTGCTGCGATCTGCTTACTTCATGCGATCGGAAATCAAAACACCATCGCTGAGTAGTACGCCATCGCTGATTAATACGCCGTCGCTGATCAGGACCCCATCCGAGATTAAGACACCGTCAGACAGCAGCACGCCGTCGGATAGCAGCACGCCGTCGCTCAGGAGAACGCCGGCAGGCAGGATACTGGCCCCGCTGCCAAGGATTGTGCCATTACTGATGACGATGTTATCGGAGATGAGTACGCCGCTGGAGATCATCGTTTGATCCGACAGCAACACGCCGTTGCTGTATAAGGTGGCGTCTGACAGAAGGACTCCCAGGCTATAAATATTCTGGTACTTGGTAATCAATGCCGTACCCTTTGCGTAAGCCTGGTCGGCGATGATTCCCTGTGCCCAGGAAAAAGTCGTCCCGTCGATTGTTGACAGTGGGGTAGGGGCGGAAGCAGTAAGGAGGGGCGAGCCCAGAGTGGTTGTGCTTTTCAGGTCGGAGCGGACCAGTTTGCCGAGACGCACAGCGCCTTCAATGTTCAATTCTCCCGCTCCCTGCTCGAGCATGTTCATGTTGGGAAGCTGTTGCGCCGTGTACATGAGAATCATTTTCACCATGTTTGGCGTCAACTTGGGATTGGCTTGAAGCAGCAAAGCTGCGGCGCCGGCAACCAACGGAGCGGAAACTGAGGTTCCGCTAAGATACATCATTTTCTGATTTGTCTTGCCGGGCGCCAAACCTGTTTCCAATTCCGGATGGGTGG
>JBDUCB010000396.1:0-7564 GCA_040003695.1 bacterium | reverse complement strand
TACACTGACGGGCGATCCGCGCCGGTGGGCCGCCGAGCCGGGCATCCCCGGCGTCTTTCGCATTCCTGACTTCTATCACGGCATTCAAAAAGGTTCCGACACGACTGAAGAGGTTTTGGCACTAACTGAAGAGATACTTGAATTGGAAGGCGCGAAGACTGTCGCGGCGATCATCGTCGAGCCTGTTGTCGGGACCAACGGCATACTCATTCCACCGGATGGGTACATGCAGGGGTTACGCTCACTGTGCGACAAGCACGGCATCCTGCTGATTGCAGACGAAGTGATGGCCGGCTTTGGCCGCACGGGCGAATGGTTCTCGGTGGACCACTGGAAGGTCGTGCCCGATCTGATATCGATGGCCAAGGGACTGACGAGCGCTTACGTGCAACTCGGTGCGGTGGGCATGCGGCGGCATATCGCCGATCACTTCCAGAACAATGTTTTCTATGGCGGCCTAACTTACAACAGCCACCCGCTCGCCTGCGCCGCGGCACTCGCAACGATAGCGGTGTACGAAGAAGATGGTCTAATCGAAAACGCGCGGAAGCTGGGGACGTTGATGCACACCATGCTGGACGATTTGCAGAGTCGTCATCCCTCGGTGGGTGCCACGCGCAGCATTGGGCTCTTCGGAATCGTCGAGGTAGTGCGAAACCGAGAGACGCGTGAGCCGATGGCGCCATTTAACGGATCGTCGCCCGAGATGCAGGCGCTGGGAAAATTCTTTCGCGCCGAAGGGCTTTATACTTTTGTGCGCTGGAATACCTTCTTCACGAACCCACCGCTGTGCATCACTGAAGCCGAGCTCCGCGAGGCGTTCGCGATCATCGATAAGGGCCTTGAGATAACGGACCGCGCTGTTGCTTAACGCGTTACTTTGTAGCGCAAACTGTTAGTTTGCGCTGGTTCGGTAAATTTTCCCCGACGGGTCTCTCACCAGGAGTTCGCAAACTAACAGTTTGCGTTACATTACTTCTTCAGTGCTTTGGCTCGGAAGCCAATCGGTTTCGCTTTCGCAGGCGGCGGGGTCATAAGTTGCCGAATTGCATCGAAGACGATCTTAAATTGGCGATGGTATTTCTTTTCCAGCGACTCAAGCTTTCGTGCAAGTTCTCCATTGGATGCAACGATTTCTCGAAGTCGAACGAACGTGCGCATTATTTCAATATTTACCTGCACAGCACGCTCGCTGTTTAGGACACTCGACAACATCAATATCCCATGTTCGGTAAAAGCGGACGGTCTATACTTTATATTCTGGCCACGCTTCAAGATCACAGATTGTGATCTTGAACGAAGTGCTTGAGCCTCTTCCAGTGTCAGTTGAAACATGAAATCTGGCGGAAATCTGTTCTTGTGGCGCTTGACCGCCTGATTGAAGACACTCGTTGTAACCTCGTAAAGTAGCGCCAAATCGCGGTCGAGCATCACCTTCTCGCCACGGATCAAGAAGATCGACTTCTCAATGCGTTCGAGCGGAATCCTCACAGGTAAATCTATTCATGCTTTCCTCTGCCCTATGCCTCATGGAATGTCTTGCCAGGACAATGATCAACTCGACTCGAAATCGAATGGTTCCGGATCGAAAAACGGATCGAACTCAAGAGTTTCGCCGCGAGCAAGGCGCTGCTTGCGTTCTGTCATCTTCAGGTCGAATTCTTTGTGGAATTCTTCAAGCCGGCGATTCTCGGCTTCCCATTCCCGGCGCGTCTTGAAAGATGAGAACGCGAACTCGTCATCCATGTTTGATCCGTCGAGATGCCAGAAGCCCACACCCATGCCCAGCGGGCTGGTTTCATCTCCGAACGCCTGGCACACCGGGCAATCGTCGTCAATGATCATGTCGCGCGGACGCATCGCCTGCGGGAGACGTTTGCGCTCGTTGTCCATAATGATGGCGGGAATGCTGCCATCGAGATCCGCTTGGGGACTTTCGAGCCACTCAGTCTTGATCTGATCGAGCGTGGCGACCAGTTGATCCATCTCCTGATTGCAGTTTTTAGGCGTCGGCTTCAGCTCGAACAGACTGCGAAGCAAGTGACGCACCAAATCGTAGTAAATAACCCACTCATGCGTGCCAAAACCTGCGAAGCGATAAGCAAAAGAATTCTCGGCTAAACATGGTGGGCCTTCATTCTGCAAACTCCATTGCAACGAGCGCGTGTGTAGGTCGAAGTCGATAAAATCCTGATGTGCCAACAGCACGTCCCGAGGTGATTGCCCGCGCAGATCCTCGCGCGGAGTCAACAACCAGCGCGCATGAATGGCGCTTATTTGCGTCGCCAACCGATCCTTTTCAGCCTCATCGTCAACCGTACCCAACTCCGGCGAGCTTGAAGTAACCGCGCTCGCGTTTTCGACCGGCGACGATAAGTAAGCATTAACGATGAACTGGAGTAGGGGACGGCCAACCAGAATTGGACGGGTGTCGAAGGCCGGCGTGTTTACTCGATCGCGAAGGCGGTGTTCACGTGACCATTGATAAGCATCCACTGATTGAACGAACAACCAGTCGTCCGGTACGCGATACAAAACGGGAACGTCAGTTAACGCATGGCCGTCGTGATAAGAAACCTCTCCCTCAGAGCCGGGCTGCGAAGAGGTTGATTCACTGGCGACGATGCGGGCCGCAAGATCGATCACTACGATACCCGCGTCCCAAGGATCAGGGTCCAGGGCTGCCCGAAAGGTGTGAACCGGTTCGCATTCCGCAGACGAAAGAGTGAGGTTTGTTGAACAATGAAACCAGGCGAAGTAGCTGCTTGAATTCTGGGGTCTGATGTATCGCGTCAGCGCGGCTTCCAGTTCTTCAATCGTCTCGGGTTCAGCCGAGAGTGCGGCCACACAGGCATCGACGACAGAGCCATGTATCGTGCCGTGGAGAGTTCTTGCCGCGTCAACAAGGTTGAGTTTGACTTCGCTCATAACATGCCTTTCCGTCAAGAGGTTCTTGGTTACTCGAAACCGGATGGCGCAGCGGAACGCTTTCCAGTGATTGAGAGGTCAAATGTTGTCGGTCTTGCTGAAGCGATGGGTGAAGTCGCTTTCAGTTCTAATTGAATCAGGATGAAGCGTACAAACGAATTCTGCACAGACTTCGCTTGTAGTAAAGAGAGCGGGTAAGGTTGCGGGTTTTCATTTTATGAAAGAAGTCATGCAGCGTGGTTGCGGGATGACTGCCGAACTCTTGAATAAGTATTAATCTTCCGGCGAATCTTCCCAGACGTAAGCCCGTCCGTTCCAATATAGCAGGCTGTCGCCGCCGACTTCGGTTCCCATCATAATTACATCGCCTTTTGCTGCGCGCGGAAACGTCGCGCCCTTGAGTCGCTTGCCGCGTTTGCTCATGAGTTCGATCAAATCTTTGCGGTTTGCTGGTTTGCTTGAGGCGGAGCGGTCAAATTCAAGTATGAGCACCGGCGACTCACCTATGAGCAAAAACTTTCCTGTTGCGTGAGCCGTCGTCCAACTATGAATTATGGCGAGTGCGAGTTTGTTTTCAGCGGCAGGATTAGGAAATTTCAGCGGGCTGGGAGACTCAAAAGGATTCAAGAGCCGCACGTCCTTTGGCAGCGCGTTGCGTGGTTGTTTGATATGGACCACGATAGCGATGTCTTGCGCTCCATCACCATTGAAGTCGCCGGTCACGAAAAAAGGCGCGAACGCTGTGACCGGTTCAACTGCCTCCATGAAATTCGTTTTCAAAGCTGCGGTTACGCGGGCCAACTGGCTGGCCTTTGCCGCTTGTGCCGTTTTGGCCGTTTGACTCGGTGCAGTAGGCGCAGACGCTACAAAGGAAGATAGAAAGGTGAAAAAGCAAAGGGCGACGGCGATTCGCCACGACCTCTCGCGCATTGCCCGCGGAGACGCTGCGGTATGGTTTGCATCGAATGGCCCTGGCATTTTTTCGTTCATGGGGTTGTTTGATAACAGAGCTGTGTTACGAGGTCAACAGTTTGATCCGTTGCGCGTATTATCGGCAACGGCGATGCAAGGTGCGACTCCGTTAGAGAGAACTTCACTTATTGTCGCTGGAGTTTTCCGGATGCTTTAGGCATGAATCAAACACGACTATCCGCCTTGGTAGACCGTTATCCGTTCCGGCGGTTATTCAAAAAATCCTTTTTGTTCATCGCCGGACTCGCGGTCGCCTTGTTATTAACCGAAGTCGGCCTGCGCCTTTCCGGTTTCTCGCATTTCAACCCTTACATCGTCGATCGAGAAGTTGGTTTCTCACTTAGACCTAACGCCGCAGGTTGGTGGCGAAAGGAAGGTGTGACCTACATCAGGATCAATAGCCAGGGACTGCGTGACCGTGAGCATACGATCGCAAAGCCGTCTGACACCGTAAGAATCGCCGTGCTCGGAGATTCATTTGCGGAAGCCTTTCAGGTTCCCATGGAGAAGACGTTCTGGACAGTTATGGAGCAAAGGCTTGCTCAATGCGGCGTGCCGGCCGGCAAGAAAGTCGAAGTAATCAACTTTGGTGTTTCCGGTTTCTCTACAGCTCGTGAATTAATTATGCTGCGGCAGCGAGTCTGGCAATATAGCCCGGATATAGTTTTGCTTCTGGTTACCACGCGCAATGACGTGCGTGACAATTCAAGCGCGCTCGATCCCTACAAGAATTCGGGACTACCTTATTTTGTTTATCGAGATGGTTCATTGAAGTTGGACGATTCTCGGCTCCAGGCTCGAAATCATTCGTTTAGTTTTCGTTTGCAGCAATCGTTCATTGGCAAGTCATTCGATTGGTTGCGAGCGCATTCCCGGTTGGTAGGATTACTCGACGCCGCGCGGGAAGGGTCTCTGTGGCGAAGGAAGCCAACGGACAGGAAAGACAGTTATCCAGGTGAGCCGGGTCTGGACGACGAAGTATTTAGAGCGCCAGCAAATTCCGACTGGTACGATGCCTGGAATGTTACTGAAAAATTAATCGTGCAGATAGGTGACGAGGTGAATGCAAAAGGAGCGAAATTTCTGGTGGTGACCGGCAGCAGCGGCTTACAAGTTAGTCCCGATACTTCACTGCGCGACGCATATATGAAGCGGTTAGCCGTTAACACACTTTTTTATTCTGAACTGCGCATTAAAGCGCTGGGCGAACGCGAAGGTTTTGAAGTTTTGACTCTGGCTCCGCTGCTTTTGGATTATGCGACTCGTAATCAAACCTTTCTACATGGTTCGGTAGAGATGAAAGGAACTGGTCACTGGAACGAAACCGGCCATCGAGTCGTGGGCGAACTGATTGCAGAGAAGCTTTGCAAGCTCGGCTGGTCAACAACGACGGCCGATCACTAAGCCTGTTTTAGATATTGTTTCAACCTCGTGATTGTTCGACGCCAAACAGGAACTGGCGGCCGTGGCCAGATGTCTACCGAACTCGAGATATGCACCTGAATGTAATTGCGCGGGACGCGCTGGGCCGTGATTGCCGAAACAGAATGATACGAGCGACTGGTGCAGGGGAATGCAACCATCAGATTGTGTCGCGGTGTAATGCGAGTCGTTGCAGAATCATTTCGCTGTTTACCTGAGTGGAGGAATAGTTCGCCACCGTTCATCTTATTTTCGGCGTGGTCACAAAGGTAGATGAGCATCGACATTAGCCGGCGCGCATGGTCCAAATGTATGGGACGATCGTATCCCGTCTGTCCCTGATGAATGTCCATGCGCACCCACAGTTCGTGCGGTTCGTGAACAACCTGGCGCAGGTTCGCTCGCTCTTTATCAATACGGTCTTCTCGATAAGGAACATAGCGCGCTTCAGAGAGGTCGATCTCGCAGCCTTCGCTTTCCCAAACTTCCGCAAATTGTCTGCGACACCAATCAATAAAAACCTGGCTGTGAAAAGTGTCGAATAACGCCTGCCAGGCCCGGTGCGAAGCGAGTAGTTGTTCATAAGCTTCGTCACCCCAGTAGAGTGAAAATCCGGTCGGTCCAGTTTTTGGTGGACAAGTTGGAAACGTTTGGCACAGTTCCCGGTACTGCCCTGGCTCAATGAATTCATGGTGGACCACATGAGGAAACGGTTCGCCGTTTAATCGGCGCTGCGAAAGATCGCACAGGCTGGTTACCTGGGCCGGCGAAACGCCGATAGTGGTTGTGGAAGGTCCTAACATGGCAGGAAGTTGGGATCTGATTGCGACTGCAAGGCTTGTCTACTGCGCTCCTTTTTTCTCTAATGTTGGGCTCAATGCGCTAAGCCGGTGACCAGTCAAAGATAGAGATTCTTCCGGCGCCCTGCTAGACAACACCGTTTCATACAAATCTTCGTATCGCGCCATCATTGCTTGAATCGGGAATTGTTCGATCACGCGGGCTCGTGTAAGCAAGCCCAGCGCCTGCCGCTGTTCTGATCCCAGTGCGAACATTTCTCGCCACGCACCAGCCAGGGCGCTCGCGTCGCGCGGCGGGATTACGCGCCCGGTTTCTCCGACAATCCAGGCCGCATCGCCAACGTCTGTCACCACACAGGGCACGCCACAAGCCATTGCTTCACCGATAACGTTGGGACAACTTTCGCCGTATGCCGACGAGAGCGAAAGCACATCCAGTGCCGCCGCTAATCGCGAAGTATCGTGACGTTCTCCCAGCAAGTGTATTTTCTCTGTAAGGCCGAACTGCCGCAGTGATTGAGTTAGCGGCTGGTTGTCCTGATCGACTCCTCTGCCGATGAGAAGAAAATGTATCTGCGGATGTGTCTTTGAGGTCAGCGCGGCGGCCTTGAGAAAATTGGCGTGATCCTTCATCGGGTGATAGCGCCCAATTAATCCAATTAAAAAAACATCATCAGGTAATCCCAACTCTGAGCGCATCGAAGATCGAGCCTGAGCCGAGGGCATGAATTCGTTAACATCAATGCCATTGGGAATTACGCAACTATTCTCGACTCGATATCCCAGGGGCTTATGCTGTATTTGACTGGCTCGGGAAACAAAAACTATCCGGGAAGGAAGTTTGGATAAGAGACCGCATAATCTGATCACTGCGGCAGTCAGGCGCTTTTCGCCGGCCAAAGAGCTTACTGAAAAATGAATACTCCATAAGACTGGTATGCGTCGCCCCACAAAGATCCTGGTAAGCTCAGCGGCCAGACAACTGTGATACATCCAGCCGAAAATCAAGTCCGGATCAAGCCTGCGAATAAGCTTAACCAAACGCCAGAATCCGAAAGGAGTGGGCCGGCCCGGCTTCATTCCTGTGGTATAGACGTCAATCCCGAGCGCTTCAATACGCTTTCGCAAGACGCCCCGGTCCATCAGCGAAATTACTACCGGATCGAATCGCTCGCGATTCGTCTCGCTCAGTAACTTATAGAGCATCATTTCAGCTCCTCCTATGGAGAGGTCGCTGATGATGTACATTACCTTAATTGATTTGGTTGTTAGCGGCAGCAGAGAAATTTTTTGACCCCTCTGAAAGTTCTCAGAATACTGGATAAACTTTTTTGGGGCATTCGCTAGTGCAGTAAACATTAACTGGGCTTGCTGAGACTAACATTTATCACAGCTTTCTGAAAAGGGTACCAAAAGGGTAGTGCCCTAATTTGCGATTCTCT
>JBDUCB010000200.1:0-7588 GCA_040003695.1 bacterium | reverse complement strand
GATTTTGCGCACGGCCGGTGCGTGATGTGTTCTCGGCAACCGGATGCGTCTCGCCGAAGCCATAAGGTGTCACAATGCGCCGCAGCGGTATGCTGTGATTCTCGACCAGATAACGAATCACGTTGTCAGCGCGACGTTGGCTGAGCGCACGATTTCTCTCAACACTGCCGGTCGTATCGGCAAAACCAGAAACCTCGAGCACGTAGCCCTTGGCATTGAGCGCCTTAGTAGCGAGCTGATCGAGCTTTGCTTTCGAGTCGGTCGACAATACCGCACTGCCAACCTTGAAATTCACCGCCAACACGGCTTGCGGTTGATAGTCATCGAGGGATGATATGCGTTCATTGGTAGCGTTCACGCCGGCGACGGCAGAGTCGGCTGTTTCCTGCGCGGCCTTTGCGCCGCCCTTGGCAGTGTTCGCAACCGCGGCCAGTTCATCCATCTGACCTGACAGGCGCTGGGCATTCTGTTCGACCTGGCTGAGCTTTGTTTCCGTCGAGCTGGCGCGCTCCTCGAGCGGCGCGGCGCGCGATTCAACCGCGCGAGCTACACGCAGGTCCGATTCGTTGAACCTAATCTTCTCAGCAACCAATTCGCCAGATCCATTGCCACGGCCGTCAACTTCCAAATTCAGGCCGCGCAGAATCTGCGTTTGCGCGTAATTGGCGCCACTGCGCAAAAAGCCGCCATTGGCTTTCACGCTGGTCCGATCGTCAAGACGCACCGTAGTGTCAACGCCATTGGCATCGCGGACAATAAAAGTGTCGGAGTCACGTCGCGTCACAACGCCTTTGATTTTTATTTTTTGGCCGCTCACGACGGTGCGAGCGCCAGCGGTGGCAGTCGTGGTTTGGGACACCACGGCGATGGCTGAAAAAGCTAGCAGGGAGACAGCAAGCATCAGGGAAGAAAACATCTTAAACTTCGGGATTGGCATAAATAATTCTCTCCTTATTTTTCGAAAGTGAAACAGCTCGCCTGCGGGCCAGCTATCGTTGATTCTCGCGAACATTTCAACTCAATTGTCGTTCGCCGCAAGAATGATCCGGCATTTCTTATCGTCAACGGAATATCAAGTCAAGCTCTTAATGGTGAATAGCGGCATTCATCATCTAAATGCCATTCGATCGCAATAACGAGCGTCTAAAAGAAACTCGCGGTGACAAAACCTTACAAAAGCTCTGCCACCGCGTTTAATCGCTGGTCTGGAAGCCTCAGACGTTATAGAGAAAACTCTCCCGCCTCAAGCTCTTCTTTGACGTAAGCGAGAAAGCGTTCCGCATCGGCGCCATCAATCACGCGATGGTCGAAACTGAGCGCGAAATAAGCCATCCAACGTACGGCAATATAGTCTTCGCCTTCGGGTGTTGTTAGGACCTTCGCACGTTTCTCAATCTTGCCCACGCCAAGTATGGCGAGTTGCGGTTGGTTAATAATCGGCGTTCCAAACAACCCGCCAAAGACGCCGGGGTTTGTTATTGTGAAAGTGCCGCCGCCAACTTCATCCGGTTTCAACTGTTTTGTGCGCGCGCGCTCGGCCAGATCGTTTGCTGCACGAGCCAATCCGGAAATGCTTAAGTCGTCAGCGCGTTTGATGACGGGTACGATCAAGCCCCAATCAAGCGCGACGGCCATACCCAGATTGATATCGCGCTTGTAAATAATTTGATCGCCGCTCACCTGCGCGTTGAAAATCGGAAACTTGCGCAAACCGTTATTCACCGCCTGGAAAATAAACGGCATGAAGGTCAACTTAGTGCCGGTTCTTTCCGCAAACGAATCTTTGTGTTGTTCGCGCAGTTTGGCGATGCGCGTCATATCGATCTCATAGACAGTAGTGACGTGCGCCGAGGTACGCCGGGACACAACCATGTGCTCCGCAATCTTCTTGCGCATCACCGTCATCTGTTCGACGCGATCGCCTTCGGCTGCTTTCGCCGGGGACGCGGCTGCCGGCTCCGGAATGGCCGAGCCCGGCGCAGTCGTTCGCGCGGGCGCAGCGGATGCACCCGATTCGATGAAACTCAGAATGTCGTTCTTGGTTACGCGCCCGCTCATGCCGGTGCCTTCAAGTCGTGCGATGTCGACGCCATGCTCCTGCGCGATCTTGCGAACAAGTGGACTCGACTTTGTACGGCGCAACTCTTCAACAGAGGCTGCAGCGGCACCACCGTTGCCCGCTGTTTGAACAGGTCGTGATGCGCTTTCCTTGCGCGGTGCGGCGGCTGCTGGTTTTTGCGGTTCTTCAGTTTTCTTTTGAGGGGCCGATGCCGGCGTTGATTGAGCCTCTGCTTTAGCTGCCGGCTGCGTGCTCTGCGGAGCTGGAGTTTCGGTCTCCGCAGTCTGCGCCTTTGCAGCGGTAGTTTCGTTTTGCTTCTGTTCCGGCTTGGCTTCCGTGGCCGCAGTTTCTGCGGTTGCTGACGCTGGAGCAGCGCTTGCAGTCGCGCCACCGTCGAGCACCGCGACGGTAGTATTTATTTCTACCGTGTCGCCTTCCTTGAACCGGATCTCCGTCAACGTGCCCGCTGCCGGCGATGGTATTTCTGCATCCACCTTGTCGGTTGAAATCTCAAAGAGCGGCTCGTCGCGTTCGACGCGCTCGCCGACCTGCTTCAACCACTTTGTGATTGTTCCTTCCGCAATGGACTCGCCCATCTGCGGCATTACAACTTCAGTACTCATAAGTTCTCCAAACGCCTTTGCTTTAAGCTCACGGCGATTAGCGACTGTTTGCTGACTGCTGACGGCTGATTGCTGATTCTTCAGCGGTCGTCGCATCAATAATCGACTTGATTTCCGAGATGCGGTTCGCTGGAAACCCGCTTTGCTGCGCGTGCTCGCGAATCATTTCCTCGTTTGGCGAGATATAGACGCAGTAAACTTTGTCGCCTGTCACGTAACTTTGCACCCACTGAATCTGCGGTCCCATCTTTTGCAACACGCCGCATGATGTTTGCGCGATTCCCTGCAAATCCGCTTTGGACAAATTGCCGGCGCCGGGAATCTCGCGTTCGATCAGATATTTCGGCATAGCTCAACTCCTTAAGCTCTTGATTTTAGATCTCAGATTGCAGAAGTTCCATTTGAATTCAGTATGCGGCCAGCTTGCGTGCCGCTTCCAATACGTCCTTCGTCTGTGGCAAATAATAATCTTCAAGCGGCGGCGAATAGGGCACCGGCGTGTCGATCGAAGCGAGCCTCAGCACTGGCGCATCAAGCCATTCAAAAGCCTCTTCAGCAATGATTGCCGCAATCTCTCCGCCGATACCGCCCGTGCGCGATGCTTCGTGTAAGACGATTGCGCGACTGGTTTTCTTGACGCTCGCCAGAATCGCCGGCTTGTCGAGCGGGGCGAGGGTGCGCAGATCGATAACCTCAACGTCCAGCCCTTCCTTTTCGAGTTCTTCCGCGGCATCAAGCGCGGTCAACACCATCGCGCCAAACGTTATAATCGAAAGGTCGCGACCTTCGCGCGCCGTACGCGCTTTGCCAATCTCAACTATGTAGTCCTCGGCGGGCAACTCTTCCCGCAGGCGCGGCAGCCGATAAAGCTTCTTGTGTTCAAAATACAGAACCGGATCGGGATCGCGAATCGCTGCTTTAATCAAACCCTTGGCATCGTAAGCGGTGGATGGTTCGACAATTTTTAATCCGGCCGTGTTCAGAAAGAACGACTCCGCATTCAGCGAGTGAAATGGTCCCGAACGCACACCTGACCCACATGGGCCGCGAAACACAGCCGGGATGTTTGCGCCCCAGCGATAGCGGCACTTCGCAGCGTAGTTTGTAAGCAAATCAAAGCCAGCAGAAATAAAATCGATAAACTGAAACTCGGCGACCGCGCGCATTCCCATTAATCCCGCGCCGCAGGCCGCGCCAACAATGGCCGCTTCGGAGATCGGCGTATCGATGACGCGTTCCTTGCCAAACTGATCGATCAAACCGTCAGTGACTTTGAATGCGCCACCGTATAGACCAACGTCTTCGCCAATGACAAACACCGTTGGATCGCGTTCCATCTCTTCCCAGATGCCCTGGCGAATCGCTTCGACGAGCGTAGCCTGGCCACCACGCTTCGGGCGTGCTGACTTGTGTTCTTTTTTAATCGCCGTGGCCATGGATTTTTTTTGGGGGGCGGACCTATGTGTCCGCCCGATTTGGTTATTAGGGCGGACACGCAAGTCCGCCCCTACACACTATTGCGCGCTATTCCTATTTCGATTCCGCGTTCTTTCGCGATGCCGCGCGCTTTCATGACGACATCATCATCGACTGGCTCTGCTCCGCCCATCCATCCTTGAACTTCTTCCAGAGGCCGCCCCAGCGCAATCGCCAACTTCTCGTCACTTCCCTCAAACCCACCGTCGCGCAAGCGTTTCAGCAGCGCCCGTCCTTCAGATTCAGTTGTACCCTGATCATCCACGGCGTCTGTTGAAATCTTGCGCTCGTCATCACTCATTTCTATGCCCTCTCGTTCTACTATTTCGTCGTTCTGATCTGTCGGTTTCCGCATTTATCCGCGGCTAACTTTTTTTAGCTTTTTAGAAACTCCGACCGCAGCGCCGGCGGCACGATGTTGTTATCGAAAACTCCATACGCCGCCTGTTCCGGATCGGGCATCGGCGAAGACTCGGCCCACGCGCAATCTTCTTCAATCTCGCGCAACACGTCGGCAGTAATTTCATCCAGTTTTTCTTTAGCCGTGATTTCATGTTCCAACAGATGGCGCTCAAAGCGATCCACCGGATCGTTGTTCTTTTCCCACCATTCAATTTCACCAGCCGGAACGTAACGCTGATCGTCGTGTTCGGCGTGTCCCTTACGACGGTAGGTCTTGGCTTCAATCAGAACCGCGCCGCCGCCGCGCCGCGCAAAATCTGCCGCGCGCTTAGTCACTTCATAACAGGCGATGACATCGTTGCCGTCGACGATGTGCGCGGGAATATTGTAGCTCGCCGCCTTCTCTGCCAGATCACGAACCGCGGTTTGCAAATTCGTTGGGGTCGAATACGCGTAATGGTTATATTCGGCAATCACGATAAGCGGCAGGCGCTGCACGGCGGCAAAGTTCAGACCTTCGTGAAATGCTCCGGTGCTCATGCCGCCGTCGCCGATGTAGGCGACCGCAACCGTGCGCTTCTTTTGCATGCGTGCGCCCAGCAGTACACCGGTCATCACTGGAATCATGTCGCCGAGATGCGAGATGGGACCGATAAAACCCTTTTCGATGTTACCGAAGTGGATGTTCAGATCGCGCCCGCCTGATGGTCCCCAGGCTTTCGCCATATACTGCGCGAAAATTTCGCGCGGTCGAATTCCTTTAACCAGCACAGCGCCGAGATCGCGAATCAATGGCGTCACAAAATCCTGCGGTGCGAGTGCATAGGCGCTGCCCACCGCAGTTGCTTCCTGGCCCAGGGATCGAAAGACACCGCCTACAACTTTTGTCTGGCGATATAAATTGACAAGCCGCTCTTCAACCAAGCGCGTCAGCTTTAGATAACGATAAAGGGCGAGCATTTGCTCAGGCTTGAGCGACGTTTCCGTCGTGCAGACCAGCGGTTTTCCGTCGACTGGCCGGCGCGGCGCATAGCGCGTGCTGACACGCATCTCGAAACGCGGATGACGGCGCGGACCATGCCGGCGACGCGGACCTTTAGCGGCAGAAGGCATTTGATCCGACTTGTCTGGTTTGTTTTCCATAACTGGAAAGTAGGACAGACATTCCTGTCTGTCCCTTTCTCACTTTAATAACTAAGGACAGGCAAAAATGCCTGTCCTACTTAAATATGCAGTGCCAAATCGTGCACGCCTTCGGCGGCTTCCATGACAGCTTCAGAAACTGTCGGATGCGCGTGCATCGTGCGGCCCAATTCTTCGGCTGTTGATTCCAGTTGCATGGCAACGCAAGCTTCAGCGATCAATTCAGTCGCGTGTGGTCCAATGATGTGCACGCCGAGGATCTCGTCGTACTTCTTGTCAGCGACGATCTTCACGAAGCCTTCTTCCTCGCCGAGGATACGCGCTTTGCCGGAAGCGGAAAATGGAAACTTGCCAACCTTTACGTCGTAGCCTTGTTCTTTTGCTTTCGCTTCTGTCAGTCCAACTGAAGCAACTTCCGGATCGCAGTAGGTGCAATTCGGAACCAAACGGAGGTTGATCGGGCGCACGCCTTTGTCGCCGGCCATGTGTTCAACCGCAACGATGCCTTCCTTTGACGCCAGGTGCGCGAGCAACGGCGTCGGCACTACATCGCCGATTGCATAGACTCCCTTCTCGGCCGTTTGCTGATACTCATCCACCTGGATGAAACCTTTTTCCACTTTTATCTTCGTGCCTTCCAATCCCAGCCCTTCGGTGTAGGGCATGCGGCCGACCGCTACCAACAGCATCTCAGCCTCCAAGCTGACTGCCTCGCCTTTCGAAGTCTTGCCAGTCACACGCACGCCGGTGTCAGTCTTTTCCAGCTTCTCGAGTTTTGTGTCCACCTGCGACTTGATACCACGCTTGCGAAACGCGCGTTCCAGATCTTTGGAAACTTCTTCGTCTTCGAGTGGAACTATCCTGGGCATCAGTTCGACAATCGTGGTCTCCGCGCCGAAACGAGAATACACAGAGGCGAACTCAACTCCCACGGCTCCGCAGCCCATCACAATCAGCGACTTGGGAACATCTTTCAACTCCAGAATATGATCGCTGTTAACTACATGTTTGCCGTCAGTTTCAAAACCAGGAATAGGACGGACCACTGAACCCGTAGCGATAATGATATTTTTAGTTTCGATGGTTTGCTTCTGACCGTCGGCCGCTGTGATATCGACCTTGCCTGGTAACGCCAGTTTGCCCGTACCTTTGAACACCGTCGCCTTGTTCTTCTTCATCAGGTACTCGATGCCCTTGGAATTCTTCAGCACCACTTTGTCTTTGCGTTTCTGCACGTCCGCAAAAGCCAGTTGGATTCCTGACGCTTGCACGCCGAAATCCGCGGCGTGCTGCATTTGCTCGTAGATGTGCGCCGACATCAACATCTGCTTGGTCGGAATACAGCCACGCAACGTGCAGGTGCCACCCAGGCGCGTATCTTTTTCGATGATGGCGACTTTTAGTCCCAACTGTCCGGCGCGAATTGCAGCCACATAGCCGCCTGGTCCACTGCCGATGATGGTGACGTCAAACTGTTCGTTTGCCAATGAAATCAGAGCCTCCCGTGACAAGTGACAAGTAACAAGTTTCCAAATGCAGGATTGAACCTGTCACTTGTTACCGTTCACTTATCACCGATTTTCATGCTTGTATTTAAGGACTGGCATTATAATCATTCACTGCAATTAGGGCCAATGTGGTGATTTTGTCCGAAGTAATGACGCGATGCGAAGAGGACGCCGTTCGCTTCCATAAGGTCAGTACCACACGGCGGTAGCCGGTGGTTCCGTAGCTTTCGAATTGTCGATTGCGATTGGCGTTTGGCGATTGTCGGGGAAGCTGTTCACCAGCAATGGATCGGCAATCGTCGGATCCCACCTGCTACCGCGGGGTGGTACTGACCTCATGGCCTTATTGTCGCCATCATTCTGCGATTAGCTCAGGA
>JBDUCB010000077.1:0-7611 GCA_040003695.1 bacterium | reverse complement strand
CTGATACGCCGTCGACAGCCGGCCGTGCCGCAGGACGCGGTCACGGGCGATCGAGCGACGTTCAGTGGCAGTGCTCACGCCAGTATCGTAGCGTCGAACTACTTCGGGGCTTCCAGAGTTGTCGGCTGCGTCGCTGGCGCAATGCCCATATCAGTGTAGAAGGAAGACCGGAATGGATATTTATTAAGTTATACTCGCACGGGTTTTTCGAGTGGGACCAAGATGCCATGATCGGCGAGCAGCTACAGAGATTTATGAACGAAGCCCTGGAGTTGGGTGCCCGGACAGGCGATTTCAAGATTCATTTTGCGAGCGCCCGCGAGGCCTTTAACATGGTTATGGCCGCTCTCGATGGACACGGTGGGGAACCCGGGCTCTATCGCGATTATCGCTTGCGTCAAATAATGAAAGAGGGGTCAGGTCATCTTGCGTCTAACACCGATCTGGGAGTGATGGCGCTACGCTGAACCCAGCCCCACCGGCTTAATAAGAATGATACGCCAGGCTTATCCGATTACGAGCGTCAACGATGCCGCATCTGAGCAGGCGATCGCAGATCGGCTGTTCACTGAGCTGGACAGAGAAGGCATCGTCGTGCTGCCAAATTTGTTTTCGGCCGAGCAACTTCGCAGCATGCAGAGGGCGTTCGACGTTAAGCTGCGGCGCATGCGTTGGAATAACTTCGACGGTTACCAAAGGACAGAACTTTACCGGCACATGGTTGAGGACGTCTTACTTCTCGATCAAGGTTTCGTCGATCTTGCCTTGCACCCGTTGGTAAAACAGATTCTGAATCGCTATCTTGGAAACTCTTATGAGTTAAATGAAGCGAAGGGTTGGAAATCACTTGCAACGAAGCGAGACTTTCACGGCTGGCACGCTGACGCCTGGTACGATCAGGAAAGCGTCCAGGGTATTCCCAGAGAAGTGAAGCTCGCCCTCTATCTCACGGATGTGCGAAGTGGAACATTCAATTACATAAAGGGTAGCCATCGAAAGCAGCATCCGAGACCAGTCAAGAATAGCGAAGTCAAAGACGTGCCGGCTTCGCAAGTTGCCGAGTTGAAGGGAAGTGCGGGAACTGCATTTCTGTTCGATACGTCCGGAATCCATCGCCAGGGAGTACCGATGTTGGAGTCGCGTCGCGCCATCTTTTACAACTATCACGATCCGGACGTGGCACTGCAAAAAGAGGACATCGATTATTACAGATATCATCCTCTGCTTCTGAATGCCGCATTTCTTGGTAATCTGTCTGCTGAGAACCAGCGCATTCTTGGCTTTGGAAACATGACCAACTACACGCATGCTTTCGAGCGCGCTCCGAAACATACGTTACTTCAGACTACTTCGCGTTTAGCTCTCGAAGCGGTGATTAGGGCAAACACCTTTCGCGACCGCGTCGCCGCGCGCCTTAAGAGCCTAAGGAGCTTACAGGATAGGAAACCGAAAGGTTGAAGCTCATTGCCTGTTACGAATATTTCGCGGCGCCGTAACCCTTACCGCGTCATTGCTTGTTTCGTTTTGTGTTCAAGTCCGGCCTAATGCTGTGCAACAGGGGCGCATGCGCCGCGTCGCAGGAGCAGCTGCAGGCAACTATCGACTGGCTTCGAGGAGTCCATACAAAGGAAAAGGGAGTGACGATAAGGATCCTGGCGTGGGTATGGCCAGTCTGATGTTATCGATCGCCACCAGAAGCACGGCTCCTGAAAAGGCCGCCAAGTAGCGCCAATGCCAACAGTTGTTTCGGTTTTTGGGGTAGAACCCATTCGTATCGGTGGCACCGAGACTTTCGCTCGAGAACTGTCCTCTCAGTTGAGTGAGCATGGTTGGCAGAGCGTGCTTTGCTTTCTTGCCGAACCTCCCGAAGACGTCGGCCGCTTCCTCAACTTGCCCAACGTTTCAATGGAAGTGCTCGAGGACTCAATCGACCTCAGTTGGAAATCAACTCGGGGTCTGGCGGGCATTCTGCGTCGCTACAAGCCTGAGATTCTCCATCTTCACTTTACCGGCTTTCTCGGAATCTATCCGTGGGTGGGCCGAGCGTTCTCAACACGAAAAGTTTTTTTTACAGACCAGACTTCGCGGCCGGCGGGATACGTCCCCCATCGGGCAGCGTTCTGGAAGCGAGCACTGGTGCGCGCGATCAACCTGCCACTTACAAAGGTTACCTGCGTGAGCGACTATGGTTATCGATGTATGACTTCACTAGGAGTATTGCCGGAAGACCGGTTCGAGATGATCTACAACAGCGTGGATCTTTCGCGAGTGGATCCGCGTACTGAGCGGGCGGCGGACTTTCGGCGCAGATACGAAATTCCAGAAGGTCGAACCATCGTTGCCCAGGTAAGCTGGATCATTCCTGAGAAGGGCATCCTCGACCTGCTGAAAGCCGCGCGCCTTGTCCTGCAAAGGAACGATCAGGTTCAGTTTGTTTTCGTGGGTGAAGGGGCTTTTCGCGAGCAGTATACCCGAGACGCATTGGCGATGGGCTTGGGCGACCACGTTACCTGGACCGGTCTTGTTAAGGATCCCTTCGGCGAAGGCGTCTACGATGCCGCTGATGTTGTTTGCCAGGTGTCCAATTGGGAGGAAGTCTTTGGCTGGGTGATAGCCGAAGCTATGGCCTACGGCAAGCCCATCGTTGGCACCAGAGTCGGCGGGATACCGGAATTAGTGTCTGATCAGCAATCGGGCTTCCTAGTGGATCGCGGCGCAGTTGAAGTGATGGCGAACCGTATTGTCGCGCTTGTTTCCGACCCGCAAATGCGCGCACGCATGGGCCATGCTGGCTCCCAGGCAGTTTCAGATCGCTTTGATTTGGGAATCAACGTAGGTAAGTTGATCGATTTGTACGAAATCAATGGCAGCAGAAATCATCAAAGGTGATCGGCAACTCTCTTGATATCACAAAACAATCTACGAAGGCTCTAACGGCGCTTGGGCGGATTGTGGATGTAAGGGCTCTATCGGCACTCGTACACCCTTTGCCAGAGCGTCGTAACAGTTCAACACAATTTCAAGATCCCGTCTGCCATCCTCAGGCGGTGATACCGGCTCCCGCTCTTCTGCGACCGCGGCGAGGAACTCTCTAATTTCACCTCTGTACCCTGACCCCTCCTTTTCCGGGAGCGAGACTCGGACGCGTCCGAATCGAGGTCGCATCAGTTTCTCCTGCAGCCAAAAAGGTCGCACGAACGAAAGCAGCCAAGGGATTATCGGTGGCTCCGCTGGGTATAGATCGATGTACGAAGATCCAGGCCAGAGATGAATAGTTCCTTTCTCACCGGCGACAATAATGTCCGGAAGCTGCCCGCGCGGCGACGACCAGCTAAGAAACATGTGCGCCTCCCAGCCCCCGGAGTTGGAAAAGAGCGCCTGAACGCTGTCTTCACCTGAGATCTTCGTGTCGATCTGCATAGCCCGCGAGGCAAAAACAGCATTGGGTTCGCCCATCAGGAGGCGTAACGCGCGAACATAGTGAACTCCCATATCCATCAGCACACCGCCGCCTAATCGATCTGCCTGGGCCGCCCAACCGCGCGGGCGCCGCACCCCAGCTGCATGGCTCATGAAGTACAGTGGTTCACCGATGTCTCCTTCAAGAATGCATCTAACGGCTTTTCGAATGGCCGGACGAAAGTGCATGTCTTCGGCAACCATGAGAATTGAACCGGCTCGCCGCGCGGCAAGAATCATCGCGTCGGCATCATGCAGATTGGTCGCTATTGGTTTCTCCACCAGCGCGTGCTTGCTTGCCGCTGCGATCATTTCCGCCGCGGACCGGTGCAGATCATGAGGCAAAGCGAGTATCAGCGCCTGAACCCGAGGATCTGCGACCGCGCGCTCGATTCCGAGAAAGTAGTCTTCTGCTTTAACCGTTTTTGCCAGGCGTGCTGTTTTGTCCGGGTTCTGGCCACACACAAACAGTCTTGTTGCGGGGCTGGCCTGACGAAGAAGGTTGCAATGAAAAGACCCCCAACCAGTGCCTACGACGCAGACGCCGAGTTTCTTCGTAACAATGGCCGGCGTTCGCGGTGGACTTAAATAACGACTCTGATCCAACACGCCGTAACTGTTGATGAGGGCGATCTCCTCCTCGGTGGCGCCGGCTTCTTCATAAGTGTTCAAGGCAATATTGGGTGGTGGCGGAGGCTTCAGACGGTAAAAAGTTTTCTTCAGCAAATCTAATCCGCCAGAAACCGCGAGTACCTTCCGCAGATTTTTTTGCAGCGCGATGGCCTTTCGTGGGCCACCGGAAACCTCCGAAAAAAGTAGAGGACGTTCAGCGGCGTGGGCGGAATCAGAACGAGATCCCAAAATCCTGGCGACGTAGAGTTTGCGATCGCCAGCCTCAATGGTCTCTTCAACCTCGCAGAAGAGAGTTTGCAGGGCGCCTTCGATAGCGGGAATGTCGTGATTTTCATTGTGTAGAGTAAGACCAACGATTTCCGCTCGGTCGGGCTGACGTCGTCGCACCCTCATCAAGCGAATAATCTGGGCCTGGCTTGAAGCAGGCATGACGTTGATAGCGAAACGCGAGTTCCGGCTGATCGCCGATTCAATGCTGTAAGTACGATTGGGATTAATCAAAACACGCGCTGGGGACAGAGAAACCTGCGCGAAAGTTGCCGAAACAAATGATGCGCCCTCCTCGCCATCGCCTCTAGCGCTGAGAATGCCGCACACGCCCTGGACGCGCGTGTCCCAAATTGTTCTTCCCGGCCAGTGCATTTATGTTTTATAGATCCGACAACAGGAGTTGGCGCAAATGAGACTTACGAGACTCAATGTCGGTTTGGAGAATGTCTGCAATAAAAAGTGTATGGTCCCCAATCGGAACACTCTGGCGGACTGAACAGGCCGTCGAGGCCAGAGCTCCATTTAAGAAGAGATAGCCCTCGGGACCAGCATACAAATCCATTGTAGCGCACTTGTCCTGGTCACGACCCGATACTAACCCACACCTAAGCGCGATCTCTTTTTGAGTCTGATTTAGTACGATCAGGCTAAATTGACCGAATTCCTCGAGCAGCTTGTGGGTGTAGGCGCTCTTTGCGATGGATACCCAAAGAGATGTCGGATGATGAGCCACCTCTGAGAAGAAGGACACCGTCATCGCGTTCGATCGTTCCCCGACTTTGACAATAACGAGACCGACTACGCTCTCAACGATCGAATTAGTAATATAAGGACTTATCAATGTTGTATTTACTCGATACCTTCATAGCCACTTCCTCTGCAATCTCAGTGAGGAAGCGACTTTAACAGTAGCTGCAGCGAGTTACAACGGTCGGCGTGGATGGCTTTGTAAACCCGCAAAACTGTCGACAGCATCAGCTATTCCATATTTCAACACTTCAACCCCGAATGGAAATCACGCATAGTTCGCGTTTTTCTAAAGGAGCAATGTTAACGCCGCTGACCCGGATCGATTTAAGCTAGCATTTGCTTTGTGTCATTGTAGGTAGTATAAAATCTCAGGGCTATCTTGATTCTTTCGATTTCTCATCGTCCAAAAAGCGTGATTAGCTTAAAATGCACAGTAAGATGATTGAATCTACTAGCGTTCCGCATCCGAAAAGCCGCATGTCTTTGCCGTTTAGGTTATTTCAAGTGCTGGTCAGAAGCGTGGGAGGCCGAGGCTTGGGTCTGCATCGCATACCACTCGTGTCGCGCGCCTACGAGTCGCTTTCATCCAAATTGGTTCAAGGAGTCACCGTTGCCAAAGTGGACGGGCAAAAGCTGTACGTTAAGGCTGACGCCTCTCACATTGCGAACTCATTAATCACAATGGGTGTCTGGGAGAAACGAGAAACAGAAGTATTCCTGTCTTTGATCAAGCCTCACATGACCATTCTCGATGTTGGAGCGCATGTGGGTTATTACACTCTGTTGGCAGCCAAGCGCGTAGCACAAGTGTACGCGTTCGAGCCTGACCCCGAGACCTTCGGGCTGCTGAGCAGGAGTGTAAATGCCAACGGCCACACCAACGTGAAATGTTTTCATGCGGCAGTAACAAACAAAATGGGACGCGCCAACTTCCATGTCGACTCGGAGGCTTGGGGCAACTCGCTATGCTCGGAAAACGTGTCTAATCAGGTGAGGCAATTGGAAGTGGAGACTCTTGGCCTGGATGAGCTATTTGCGTCAGGCGCATTGGGTGAACGCGTAGATCTTCTGAAAATTGATGTGCAGGGGGCTGAAGAACTAGTGCTAAATGGAGCCGAAAGGATCTTGGCGGAGTGCCAGCCAATAATCTTGATGGAGGTGGAACCGCACCGCTTGCGCAATATGGGCACCGACCCAGTCGATCTCTTAAAGTGCCTCGAATGCAAGTATGGCTACGAATTACGAGCTATCGAAGACACTACGCAATCCCACTCAGTCGATGACATCATTGCGCTTGCAGAGCGTGATTTAGTCATCAATGTGATCGCTACCCCGCCGACGCGTCGGATCAACCAATAACCTTGATTTCAATACTGGTGCTAAGAAGGGTCCTTTTCTGGTCGACCGGCGGCAACATGCGCCTTAAGTGATCCTTCCTTACGGCCACCGCATCCCTCACCTGACCGCCACGCTTGAGTCCTTAGACTCGACCTATGAAGCTAGCCCGGCACCCCTGAACTTAAGTGCCGTGGCTTATCGCCCGATTGTTCGGAAAGTTGCCCTGCCCGGTTGTGGGCTTCGACAAAAAGTACTCATTTTTGGGCCAAAATCTCAAAATAATCCAGACAATTTGATTGACAAACGATAGCCAACATCGTTTATACTGTACTTGCGTTTAGGCGCACTGTTCTTTCCAAATTAGCGATTGCACCGATAAAGGCAAACCTGCTGTGAGGCAGGGGCGCAAAGCCGTGAGTCTCCCAGAAGTTAATCATTTTCGAATCGATTAGGTTCTGCTTGAGATTGTCTGGTTGCCGAAAGCGATCGGAGAGAAATAGCTCATGGGTTTTGGCACGCACGTGGCCAGGACCAGGTTGCTATCTTCGACCCATCGAAACACAGCACCATATCGGTGGGTCTCCTCATTCTTCCCGTTCGTATTCATCCCTAACATTTTTCGGTAAGTCTTTTCCGCGGTCTAGTGTAAGCGGTTCGGTCACACGCTACTTAGCAATTTTGCGTGGATCCGCCCTTCTGACCGTGATTCTTAGTGGTCGTCGATGGCTGTTTTCAAAACAGTTTTATGGAGCGCCGCGTTGTGACGCTGAACCCTTAACCGATAAACCGCAAACCCGTCGCGAGACGGGGACGCAAAGCCCAGGAGTCTCTCGAATGAGAGATCGTTCGGCTACCGAAGTGAGGCACAATGTTACTCCAATCCCCCAAGCGATTTTTCTGCCAGTTCTTAATCAAATCAACCTTTACAGTTTCGATCCTGATCGTCATTGGCGCAGCCGGCAGTATTAGCAAGGCCGCAACGATCGTGGTGCCCGCCGGTGGCGATTTTCAAGCTGCGCTTAACGCGGCGCAGTTTGGTGACACGATTGTTGTGCAGGCCGGAGCGACTTACGCAACCAGTGTGAGCTTCAGTTTGCCCAACAAGGGAGCGGGAACCGGAACAGACGCCGACTATATAACGGTTCAGACCTCGAACCTGGC
>JBDUCB010000299.1:0-25196 GCA_040003695.1 bacterium | reverse complement strand
ATCGCCAATTAACAGTCCCCACGTTTTGTTCGCGCCATCAAAAGTGACCTGCGATTCTTCGTTAGTCGCGTCTTTTACCTCGCGAGCTTTTTGTTCGGCGTCCGCTCGCGAAGGCAAGGCAGCGAGCCTTAGTCGAAAAGCTTCTTCTGCCGTAGCGGGAAGTGGCGACAGCAACCTTGGCTCAACGCGAACCCTCGCAACATCCAGTGCCACCATTGTGTTCGCGACATCAGTCGCATCCATCAGGTGGCCGGTCGTTGAGATTGACGCCGAACGCGCGTCGGTTGCGAGTGCTATGCGAATCATGGGTTCGTTTTTGGACTCGGCGGCACCGAGTTTATCGGAAGAGCTGATTGAAGAAGCGGGGGGTATTTGCCATTGAGAGTCTTTCGGCTGCGGCGCGACTTGCTTAGGTTCAACGGCGGTTTGCGATCGTCTCGGGCGCACGTCTCCCTGAGCGAAAACTGGAGAAGCACTTAGAAATTGTGCCAGGAGAACGGCGCTCAGGAACGGCGCGAGAAAAATGCGCACTAAACAATCCTTCGCGGTTTAGTCTTGGGGGCTCATACCGCGCGGCCATAGTACTACACTTCAGACCTGGCGCGGGTTGAGAATATGTGGGGTTCAATTTTGAAATCTTGTTACCACGGCACTTCAGTGCGGTGACTGAGGTGATAGCGATTCCGCGGGAACCGTTTTAACGGTTTCCAGAGCGTAAACCGTTGAAACGGTTTAGGGATTTTAGGCTGGGCGCTTTAACCACTGGCTAAAGCCAGTGGCTAATGAGATGAAACCAGCAACCGCAAGCCTATACTTGCGCGCGCTATCAGGCTGCTCTTTTTTCGCTTATTGCTGGTGAGGATGGCTGCGCCACGTGGCGGTTCTTCTTTCGCGAAACGCGCCACCCATTAATTGCCTCTTTAGACAGAGCGAATATGGCACTGCGATTTTGTGCAATCACTTTGAGCCAGGCACGTTTGTTCATTTGCGGAAAATAGATGCCACGGAAAAACAAGCGCATGATTAGATGAATGACGCGGAATTTGACGTGCTGATCTTTGAGGGCTTCCAGCGCCTGAAGATTTCGCTCGGGGCTGTATGACCGCGTCCATGCTTCAGTCAACTCAGCTTGTGTCTGCGGAATCGTCATTTTCAAAGGTGTGTGCGCCATTTGATAAGGAGCAAACTCCATCCAATGTTTCGGACGCGTCAAACGATTTGCTGCGACTAAACGATCGAAGAGCGGCGTGGCCGGAAACGGTGTGAGCTGACCAAAAACCGGCAAACCCGGAGGCCAGCTTTCGATTTGTTCGAGTGTCCGATCCGCAACTCCAGGCGTGTCGTTATCCATGCCGAAAATAAAAGAAGTCACTGCATAAATATTTCGGGCGGCCAGACGATTCAACACCGTTGCATACTCGGCCGGCTTGTTAAAGCTCTTATTCATGTCCTTGAGATTCGCAGGGTCAATAGATTCCATGCCGATGAAAACCCATTTGCCGTCGGAAGCGGCAATCAAATCCACCAGCTCCTCGTCGCGCAGCAGGTTGGCACTGATTTGCGCCATCCAGGGCACCTGCGCATTCGCCGCGATGATATCGCGTAACAGCGACTTCGTTCGTTTGATACTGATGGCGAAATTGTCGTCGATGAAAAATACGATTACCTGACTGAGATTTTCGCGCGCATGTTTCTTGAGTAGCAGTAACTCCTGGACCACGCTTTCATTTGAGCGGAAGCGAATTGAATCGCCGAAGAAGCCGGTGACGGTGCAGAACTCGCAGCCATAAGGACAGCCGCGACCGGACTCCATGGGAATCACGTGCACGGCTTGCCAACCGGAGCCATAACGCTTAAGCAGAGGACGCGCAAAATTGGGCACCATGTCAAACTGCTCGAGGTCCATCTGCGTCCAGGGAATAGTCGGATACGGCTGCAAACTCGGCTTGCGTTCCTTGCCATTCTCATCGACCGGTTCGTAGATTTCTTTCAAGCACCCATTGGCGGCATCTTCAACTATTCGCGGCCACGTCTCATCAGCTTCGCCGAGCGCGATAGCATCGGCGTGACGTGGACCACCATCTTTGCCCAATGCTTCGTCAGGTACTTCGGTAACGTGTGGACCACCCATTACCACTGGAAACCCCGCGGCCCGCATGGCGTCCGCCATCCGGTAGGCCCGCGCAACCATTCTTGTCATTGCTCCGATGCCGACCAGACCGATACCCTGTTCGCGCGCAAACTTAACTAACTCAGCTTCGTCCATCGGCCGCGCGTTACCGTCAATCAGCAAGACTTCATGACCCGGAGGTGTCAGTGCCTGAAGCAGAAACATCCAGAGGTGAGGCATAAAGTTTCGAGTCACGCCGTTGTCCGGGTTGTAGAGTAGTATTTTCATAAAATGCTTTCTGTAAATCTCAGTCAGAAACCAAGCGACTGACTTACGCGCGAGCTCGATTGAACTAAACCAACGGGAAAAATGAGATAGATTGCGTAACCTATTATCCGGCCAAATTTTCGCGGAGCAGCATATCAGTTATGTACGTTCCCGTACAGAGCGAGTACACCCTACTGAGAGCCAGGTTTTGAATATCCTTTGGATAAAAGCAGCTCCTGACCCTCCCGGCTTAAAACAAATTGCACGAACTGGCGCGCTGCCTCCTGTTTCGTGGATGACTGTATCACGCCGAGGGCCTGATCGATTGGGCGGTGGAGATTTTCATTGACCTCAACATAGTTGCCCTCACCAGTTTTGACCAGAGCCAAAGGAATAAATGCAACCTCGGCATTGCCGGTAGCGGCGTATTGTTTGGCCTGCGATACGTTCTGCGCATAGATGACCCGCGACTCGATTTCATTCCATATGCCGAGCCGTTGCAGACTCTCAACTGCGGCTTGTCCATAGGGAGCGACGTCGGGTTTGGCAATTGCGATGCGGTCAAACTGTTTTGCAGTTATATCCTCAATCTTCCCAGCTTTCAGAGTCGATCCAGCCGGCAACCACATTACTAACCGGCCGCGAGCATAAAGCGAACGGGTGCCGGGAGTAAGCAACCCGGCCCTGTCGAGGGAATCGACGTGTTCCGTGTCGGCGGCGGCGAAAACATCGAAGGGCGCGCCATTCTCGATTTGCTTTGCGAGTTCCGCCGTGGCGCCAAAACTAAAGACGACGCGAATTCCTGTTTTACTGGTAAAGCGTGGACCAATTTCGGCGAAGGCGTCAGTAAGGTTGGCGGCTGCAGCGACGAGCAGTTCTGGTGATGCAGCCTGCTGACTGGCCGACTTTTGATACTGACAACCCGACAAACCGAGCACAATGCAAATAGTGATTAGCTTTTTCACCAGTTTCAAACTACTTGTTTCCAGAAGGGCCAAAGGTATGGTATAGACCATTAATTCCCCCGTTTATTCGACTCAAGGCGCCTGATTAAGCAGGCTGGAAAGGCGTAGTCCTTATCTGTATGAAGCAGACATTCAACAAAGCCGCCCTACTCACTTCGGTGTTGCTCGCGCTCGCGCTGTTAGCGAGCTGCCTGCCACAACAACCCGCGGAAACTGGCGGCTTGAGCATTACTCTGTACGGCTTCTCTATCATGAAAGAGTCATTGGAGAAAGCAATATATCCGGGCTTTGCCGCCAAGTGGAAACAAGAACACGGTCAGGATGTAGGTTTCACTTCTTCATTTGCCGGATCCGAAACAGTTACCAATCAAATCCTGCAGGGAGTGCCTGCCGAGATAGCGATCTTGTCGATCGATCGCGATGCCCAACGATTGAAGGCGGGCGGATTCGTGACTTCTGATTGGCATGCTGCGACGTACAAAGGCATCGTGAACAAAACGCCGTTCGTTATTCTCGTGCGTGCCGGAAATCCAAAAGGCATTCATGATTTTCCGGATCTGGCAAAGCCTGGCGTGGAAATAATTCACCCTGACCCGGTGAGTTCGGGCGGCGCCCAGTGGTCGATACTCGCGATTTACGGTTCGGAACTAGTGAAGTCGGAGAAGCAATCCGGCGAGCCTGATGCGGCGCGCTCTCTTCAGACCCTGCAGGGAATTTGGCGAAACGTTAAGTCCACGCCCGGTTCCGCACGCGAAGCCCGCACGCAATTTGAAACCGGCTTTGGCGATGCGCTGATAACTTACGAACTGGAAGGTTTGCTGATGAAGGAGGCAAAGAAAACACCGGTCGAAATCGTAGTGCCCAAGGCGACGATTTTTAGCGAGCATCCGGCTGTCGTGATCGACAAAAACGTGACTGCCGCCAAACGCTCCGTCGTCGATGCTTTCCTGCAATACCTTTGGAGCGACGAAGCTCAACAGGCTTTTGTTAAGTTCCATTTCTATTCCGTTACCAATGAGAACTTTAATTCGCAAAGCAGTGAATTCGCACATATCGAGATGCCATTTGACGTGAGCTATTTTGGAGGTTGGGATAAAGCGTACCCGCAAGTGATCGAAGGAATCTTTAGAGATCGTGTACAGCGGAAGTAAGCCGGGAACCGTCAACGGGAAACCGTTAACCGAAAACCCTAAACCGCGATTGAGGCTGTTCACGGTTCACGGATCACGATTCACGATTTACGATTCACGATTTACGATTCACGATTTACGATTTACGAATTCCTATGAGCACAATCATACCAACAATGCGGCACGTGCGTGGCTTCGACGTATTCAGGCCGCTGAGCATTTGGATGCTCATCTTCATGATGCTGCCATTGGTGTTTCTACCGCTGGCATCGATCTTTATTTTCGGAACCAGCAATGGGTTGGGAAGTTTCTGGGCAGCGCTGACTGCGCCTGAAGCTGTATTTGCTCTCAAGCTTTCAATGGTCACGAGTTTTTGGGCCACAACATTCAACGTGCTCTTTGGTTTGTTCGCTGCCTATGTGCTTTCGCGTTACAACTTTCTGGGACGCAATGCATTGATCGTCACCATCTCGCTGCCGACCGCGATTCCTACCGCGGTTGCAGGTTTTGCCTTGCTGCTTTTATGGGGACCTTACGGGACGCTGGGTCGTTTCTTAAGGCCGCAAGGTATCCAGGTAATGTTCACTGCGGGTGCGATAGTGCTTGCTAATATTTTTGTAACTTTTCCGCTCGCGTTCGGAGTTATTAAGCCTGTATTCGACACCATGAGCCGCTCGCTGGAAGAGGCGTCGGCAACCATCGGCGCCACCCGCTGGCAAACTTTCTGGCACGTCACTTTGCCGTCATTGCGAGGCGCGATAGTTTCCGGCGCGCTGCTGACTTTCGCGCGCGCGGTCGGCGAGTTTGGCTCGACCATTCTGGTTTCTGGTAACCTTGCGGGACGGACCCAGACGGCGCCGCTGTATATTTTTGCGAAGTTTAATGAAGGGCAAATCGAAGCGGCCAATGCCATCGCGATTGTGCTCGCTCTCTTCTCCTTTCTGATCTTTAGCGTGCTCTTTTTTGCGCGCGATTGGCTTGACGTAGATTGAGGTTGAGCACTTGAAAGCCCAGGTTGCCAGAATTATGGATGAAACGATAACCCCGCCTGTCACGGCAAGTGTGTCTGCCGCCAGCGTCGTCGGCGTGAGCAAGCGCTTCGGCGCGACCAGCGTGCTAGAGAACATCTCGTTCGATGTTGCCGAAGGCGAAGCACTGGTGCTGCTGGGCGCATCCGGAAGCGGCAAGACTACAATTCTGCGAATCATTGCCGGCCTCGAACAACCTTACACCGGAAAAATCATGCTCCACGGAAAGGACGTAACCGAGTTGCCTGCGCGCGAACGCGGCGTCGGCGTCATCTTTCAATCGTATGCGCTGTTTCCAAAGATGACGGTGGAGAAAAACATTGGTTATGGACTCAGAATCAGAAGACGTGGGCGCAAAGAGATAAAGAAAACGGTCAACGAACTACTGTCGCTGGTCCAACTTGAAGAGCACCGTAAAAAATATCCTTCACAACTTTCCGGTGGACAACAGCAGCGCGTAGCGATTGCTCGCACACTCGCATATGACCCGGAGGTCTTACTGTTTGACGAGCCATTCGGAGCGCTCGATGCACAGACTCGCGTGCATCTGCGCCGTGAAATCCGGGCGCTGCTGAAGAAAGTTAACGTACCGGCGATCTTTATCACTCACGATCAGGAAGAAGCACTGGAACTCGGCGATCGCATCGCCGTTATCAATGTTGGTCACATCGAACAAATCGGCACGCCGCGCGAGGTCTACAACAATCCGGCGACGGAATATGTAGCGACTTTTTTAGGCGCGGCAAATATCCTGGAAGGCACGATCACGCGTGGTCACGTAGTTGTCGGGAACGCCCAAATGCCGGCGCGTTCGCTGGACGATCGATTTCCTGATGGTCAACCGGTTAAATTGATCTTTCGGCCCGAAGATGTGGCGCTAAGCAAGACCCAGGAGTTTCCGGTTGGACATGCCTGTCTGTCGAGCGGTGTGGTTGAAGAGATCAGTTTCGTTGGAGCTTATGAACGACTGCGAATTCGGCTGGAAGCGACCGGTGCGTGTGAAACGAGTGACACGCCTTTCTATTTGACCACTGAGACGCCCGAACGGCAGAACGCCAAACCCGTAATTGCTACCCGCCCCAAACCGGAAACGAATGCATTAAGGTTGCACACCGGCGATCGCGTTTTTCTTGGCCTCATGGCCTTCACCATCCTTCCTAACGATGGCAAGGCAAGCGAACGAACCTCGCCGACGGTGTCCTAATTTTGAGCGAAGCCGTGAACGATCCACTAAATTAAATTGTTGGGTGAACTTCTTGAATTCGTGGATGTTTTTACCCAATGGAGGAGCGGACGATCTCAAAGTTGCAGCATGACGCACCGTATCAATAAACTTACGAATTCACTTTCGCTGGTCTTAATGAAGAAAGCTTTTAGGCTTTGTCGAGTGCGATAACTGCCAAGCTATGAAAGCGTCGTCTTGCGCTGTTGATGTTTGCGAATGGTAAGGCGCGTGCATGAGTACGATTCGTTAGCAGAATAAAGACTCTTTCGTGCTGTGGATCAATCCAGCAACTCGTTCCGGTAAAACCTGTATGACCAAAGCTGTCGCCGGGAAGATCCGGTCCAGCCGTCGAATCTTTACTTGCCGCTAATTGCCAGCCGGGGGAACGTGCTTCCTCCAAACCTGGAGTCATGTTTTGCCGAAACAGGTTGCAGGTTTCCGGTTTCAACAATTTGCTTTCGCCGGCGAGGAACTGCTGGGCCAGGACAAAACTATCCTGTGCAGTAGAAAAAAGGCCCGCATGCCCGGCAGCGCCACCAAGAAAATGCGCGTTGCCATCGTGGACCTCGCCCCAAATCAAATCTTTGCGCCAATCACGATAGTCGCTGCCACCGGTGTCGTGGCACATCTCACGTTCGTAACCGTTTCCTATTTCGCACGCGGCAATTCCCGTTTGCATCGCCAGTTCGGGATTGAAAAATGTGCGCTGCAATTTTAAGGGCTCGATAATTTCCTGATGCGCGAGCTGCGCCAGCCGGCTACCTGTCATTCGTTCCAACAAAAATCCAAGCAGAATGAAACCGAGATCGCTGTAGATCACGCGCTTGCCTGGTTTGTCTTCCAAAGCCAGGTTCGCAATCGCGCTAACCACGCGCTCGCGTTTGCCTTCGGCAAGGACATACAGCGGCTGCCAGGCCGGCAAACCCGACGTGTGGGTCAGCAACTCGCGCACGGTGATGGCTTGCTTATCGGTGCGGTCGAACTCGGCAAGATAATGAGCTATCGAGCTGTCGATCGTTAGTTCCCCGGCTTCAATCCGACGACTACAGAGCAGACCCGTGACTAGTGGCTTGGTCAGCGAAGCCAGATCGTAGATTGTCTCGCTGGTTGCGGGGATTGGGCGTGGGTTGACGACTGCATTACCGAGGGCGTCCGCGAAAAGCGTGACGCCTCGCTCGGCAACAACATAAACGGCGGAAGGAAAATCGCCGGCCGCGACGCGCTCTTGAAGGAACGAGGAAATCTCTGGGTGGGCGGTCATGCGGAGCTAATCTGACTCAACTCACTAACGCCCGGATGTTGTGCGTGTTCGTCAATACGTTCGAGCGCGCGTAATGCCAGCGCCAGCGCCCGCCGGCCGTCGCCCCCCGAGATTGGAGAGGGAAGTCCGTTCTGCGCCGCTTCAATGAACGACATGATTTCAGCGCGCAAAGGCTCAACATCCGCCACGTCAAGATTATGTATTTTGACACCAGGCCACGCACCCTCTGCCGTTGACGGCGCAAGGCTGCTAATCGACGCGTGACGAGTTGCATAGTCGACTGCAACATAATCATGAGGTTGAAAGAAACGCATCTTCCTAATCTTTTCAGTGCCCACACGCGACGCGGTAATGTTTGCCACCGCTCCCGACGCGAATTCCAGTCGCGCGTTTGCCGCATCTACTTTGTTTGTGAGGATCGGAATGCCGACGGCGTGCAGCTCAGTGACTTCTACTTCTTCGCCGACCAACCATTGCACGATGTCGAGATCATGAATCATTAGATCGAGTACAACATCGATGTCCAACGAGCGCGCGGTAAACTCGCCGACACGATGAATCTCAAAATAGACTGGTTTACGAACATGCGGGCGTAAAGCGATCAGCGCGGGGTTGAAGCGCTCCAGGTGGCCAACTTGCAAGAGCGCGCCGCCTTTGTCGGCGGCTGCAATCATTTGGTCGGCTTCGTCGAGCGTTGGCGAAATAGGTTTTTCCACCAGTGTGTGCACGCCCGCTTCAAGCAAGCCGCACGCGATTTCGCAGTGTGACTCGGTGGGCACCGCCAGGCTTACGGCGTCGACTTTGCCGATAAGTTCGCGCCAGTCAGTGGTCCAAGTCGCATTTTTCTCCGAGGCAACCAATTTCGCCACCTCGTCGTCAAGGTCGCAAACGGAAACAAACTGGGTAAGTCCTTCCGCGGCGAGGTCGGAATGAATGCGTGCATGTTGGCGGCCCAGATGGCCCACCCCTATGACTGCAGTACGTAACATAGTCAGTTGTCAGTGGTCAGTTGTAAGTTGTCAGCTTCTTGGCTGGGTTTGAAAAGTGGCATTAGTTTCGATGATACTCATTGGCTCGTTTGCATGTCATATTTCAAGTAAAACGATCTAAAACGAGCCACTGACTGCTGACAACTAACAACTGACCAGCGCGGGAGCGACTATACTTGCAACCTTCAACCCTTGCCAAGCGCGGCAGCATTCTTCTCTTCGTAGTCTTCATTCTCTTTTATTTCTACGGTCTGGGCCACCTTCCATTTGTTGGTCCGGATGAGCCGCGCTACGCGCAAGTCGCGCGTGAAATGTTTCTCCGCCACGATTGGGTAACGCCGACTCTGGGCGGCTATCTGTGGTTTGAAAAGCCTGCTCTGCTTTATTGGATGGCGATTGCCGCATTCAAACTGTTTGGCGTCTCCGAGGCGGCAGCGCGTTCTGCCGGAGCTATTTGCGGTCTACTAACTGTTGCTGCGGTTTTCTGGATTGGTAAACGAACTGAGCGCAGCGAAACGAACCAACAACCGGCTTCCATCGGATTTTGGAGCGCGTTCATCGCTGGAACGAGCGGCGGCCTGATCGCATTTTCGCGCGCAGTGAGTTTTGACATCGTCGTCACCATGACAATTGCGTGGGCGCTTGCGTTTTTCTTTGCTGCGGAGCTGGAGATTGATGGGAAGTCGCGTCGCCGCTTATTGATCGGATTCTATTTTGTGATCGGGCTTTCACTGCTTGCAAAGGGCCTGGTGGGTGTTGTTATTTGCTTCGGCGTGATCGCGACCTACTACACGCTGCGCGGAAAGGCGCCGGTGCGTAGCCTGCGACGGAGTTTAATGTGGGGACTACCATTATCGCTGGCTGTTGCGGTCATCTGGTATGGTCCAATGTTCTGGAAACACGGGACGCTGTTTTTTGATGAATTCATCATCAAACATCATTTTGAGCGCTATGCTACGAACAAATATCATCATCCCGGCGCGATCTATTACTACCTGCTGATACTGCCATTACTGGCGCTACCATGGAGTGCCCTGCTTCTCGATGGCGTATTAAAAGCTCACAAGGCGTTTTGGAAAGGCAGCGACGATAATGTAAGCAGGCTGCAAACTTTTGCGCTTGCCTGGATCCTGTTGCCGCTCATTTTCTTTAGTTTTTCAAGTTCGAAACTCCCGGGTTACATCCTTCCTGTTTTGCCGGCTGTGGCACTGATGGCCGGCTCGCGGTTGGCCCAACTCAATTCCGAATCCAAAAACAATTGGGCCATCACGGCCACCGGAGCATTGGGATTGATATTAGCGCTCGCGCTGCTTGTGTTCGCCTTGCAGTGGGGAAAGATACCCTTCCGTGCTGCCTTGATAATCGCGGTGCTTAGCGCGGTTGCCGGAGCGCTCGCGCTGCTTTTGCGAAGAGACAGAAGGGCCGGGGTGCTTGTGATCGGCGCTACAACCATCGTGATTGTCCTGGTGGCATTGAGCGCTCTTGCCCCCGCACTAGCCGATAGCGATTCATCTAAAAAGTTGATTCAAGTTGCTGACCAGCGCGGTTACGCAAACGCGCCGCTGTTCGGATTACAGCGCGACGATCGCAGTCCGGAGTTTTACGCAGCGGGCCGCGTTATTTATGGAGAGGATCACGAGCCCGTAATGTACGACGGAATCGGTCAGGTGATTTATGAAAGTCACGTGCGCAAAGAAACTGTTTTGTTTTTGATTCCCATCCAGGATCTGGATAGCTTGAAGCAGGCCGAGTCATTGCGCACCGACCCGATTGCAAACAATGGCCGCGTGGTGATTGTGGCGGTCACACCGTTGTGACGAAGAGTTAGTGAAGATTCTTAACGAAGAAATCTATGACTGGACGGTCGTAGCCTTCCCCTTGTTCGCCGGTTGCCGATGGCAAACCAAATCCGGTCAACGGCAAATCTAACTTTGCTTCCACATTGCCTAAGTTCTGAAAACAGCGCTGCACGGCGGCCGTGGAATCCCGCAAATAGCCATCATCTGTACCGGCGAGCAGGAGCACGCGGGAATTTTTCAAATCAGCTGCCATCTGACAGGACGAGCTGTTTTGGTAGCGGCCCATGAAATAAACTTTGGTGGCGAACCGCGCGAGCGATAGCACCGCATTATTGGCAACGCCGATGTGACGGCTCACTCCAGTGTTGATCAGCTCATCTGAACTGCGCGGCACCGAATCCAGCACCAACACTCGCAGCGTCGAATCCTGAACTGCCGCACGCATCGCGGCGTAAGCACCCAACTCCACGCCATAGGCGCCAAAAACATCCGCAGTCAGATGTCCTCGGTTGGATCCCTTCAGACCACGAAGGAAATCCAACGCGGCGAGTAAGTCCTCGCCTTCTTTCACCCCAAAGGTGGAGGTTGTCACGGGCGGTTTCAAACCATGACCGCGCAAGTCCGGCCACAGGATCGTAAAGCCGCTGGTCTCGTTTAGTTTGATTCCGAGATTGAAGAGCCATGAACGGTCGCCGCTGTATCGATGCAGAAAAACAACAGCCGGCGCGCCCTCAGTCCCACGTAGCAACCAACCGCGCGCGGCAGTGCCGTCACGATTGCGCCAGCTTTCATCCGTAACCTTCAACGCGCTGCCGCTAATTTGTGCAAACGATTGTGGTGTAACTAGGTAAGGCTGTCGCGGTGGTCGAGTAATGCCGTAGACAATAGAAGCGAGCGCGATAAGACCCGTCAGCACCAAAACGAGAAGAATGGGCAAAAACGATTTGAATAACTTCTTACCGAATCGTCGTCGGGGCATTGAGATAAAAGATTGGATGAAATAGCAACAATGGTCCAGACGCTTTTTAGCTTCAGGACTCTCGAGTTAATCCATCCGCTTTACCGTTCCTTTCTCAACAATGCGGTCATAGTCTTCAGGGGTGTTGATGTTATCGAAAAATCGTTCGGCTCCCGCCAAGTCCTGGATCTCCGCAAAAGAAACCCAACGCGTTTGCACCGATTGTAACAGAGCAATCGGTTTTCGTTCGCCGGAATTGATTAGCTGTTCAGCTCGCTCCAGGCAAGGATCGACTTGATACAGAGTGCAAAGTGGTTGCGGTATGCCATCACTTTGGATGGGAGCGACCGCCTCAAAACCTTTACGCAAACTCGCCAGTCGCGCGAAGAGTTCTTCCGTGACGAAAGGAAAATCACAGGCGACGACCAGACACCAGTCCTGATCGCAAGAGGCGAGCGCAGTATGAACGCCACCCAGCGCGCCCCACTTCGGGAAAACGTCCGGTGCGTTCCTGAACGCCGCGGATGACTGGCTGCCTACGACAGTTACGCTGCTGCTGCCGGTTGCTAGTTTTGCCGCAATGAGGTCAACAAAGGTTTTCCCGCCCAGTAACAATTGCGATTTGTCGGTTCCCATCCGCCGTGATTCGCCGCCTGCAAGGATGAAACCTGCGATCGTCTGCATAGAATTGCTAATACACCGTGTATGGTTAAGGCGCCGGAAAGTTCGGCCGCAAATTAGCATGCCCTCGATGGGTGGACAAGGAACGATCTGGCTGGATTGTGCGTCTAACAATACCAGGCCGCTGCTCATGGGCGGATACCTTGACCCTGGGTTTGTGCGAAAGCTATAGTCCAGTTAAACGGGCGTCCGATGCCGTGCATTTGTAGTAATGAAGAGGTTTTGATGAAAAGTATTGTAAACGTTTTGTTATTTGCAATCCTAATCGCTGGGATTACCGGTTTAGCTGTTGCCCAGAAACCGAATGTGGTTGCCGCGACCCCGGATGTTCGGCTTTTTCCGCTCGAGGATCTGCGTTCCGGGATGAAAGGGACTGCCCGAACCGTTTTTTCCGGTACCGAGCCGCAGGAGTTTTCTGTAGAAATTCTCGGCGTTTTGCCGGGTTTTCCCGGGCCGAGACAGTCAGCAATCATTGCTCGGCTGAGCGGCGCGAATGTGGAAAAGACCGGTGTCTTTGCCGGCATGTCGGGCTCGCCTGTTTACATCGACAATCGCCTGGTCGGCGCGATTGCCTTCAGCTTTCCATTTTCGAAAGAGCCGATTGCGGGCATCACCCCAATCAAACAAATGATCGACCTCTTTGAGAGGGGAACCGCGAGTATCAAACCCAGCCGAGAACCGCGTGTGGTTTCTTTTGCCCAGTTAGCTGCGACGGATTGGAAGCCTAATCTGCCGAAGCAGGCGGTTACGTCTGCATCACTGATCGCGCCGGTTTCGCAGGGCTCGCCGCTGATGCCGTTGCTCGGTCAGCAAATGGTTCCGATTGCTACGCCGATGGTTTTTGGTGGCATCAGTCAGGAATCGCTGGCGATGTTTGCGCCTCAGCTCATGGCAAATGGTTTGCTTCCGGTTTCAGGCGCTGGTGGCTCCGCCAACATTACGCCGCTGGGAACAGCGACGGAAAAAACGCTCACGCCGGGAACTTCTATCAGCGTGCAGTTGGTTAGAGGCGACTATTCAATCGCCGCCGCCGGCACAGTCACTTTTCGCGACGGAAACCACATCTATGCTTTCGGCCATCCATTTTTAAGTTTGGGTGCATCAGACATGCCGATGAGCGAGACCGCTGTCGTCACTGTCATCCCAAACGTCAACAACTCTTTTAAGCTTTCCATTCCCGGCACGATGATGGGATCGATTTCCCAGGATCGGGCCTCCGGAGTTTTCGGAGAGTTGGGCCAGACGCCGAAAATGATTCCCGTGAAAATCACGCTGCACACCAGCCGCGATCGCAGCGACACGTATTCTTACGAAATCGCGAACGATTCTTTTCTTACGCCGTTGCTTTTGAATCTGACAGTCTTCAATACGATTACTTCCAGCGAACGAGCACTAGGCGATTCGACGATTACGATTAAGGGCAACATAAATGTGCGTGGCCAGGAGCCAATCGAACTGGAGCGCCGTTTCTCGGCCGCAAACTCGCCACTGCTGGCCGCCGGATCAGTGGCTGCGCCGATCAGCTCGTTGCTTGGCAGCGGCTTTGATGATGTGCAAATCGAACGCGTCAACCTGGACATTTATTCGAGCGACACGAAGTACGCCGCCACCCTCGAGCGTATTGCTTTGAACAAGACTGAAGCCCACCGCGGCGAGCGGATTGAGGTGCAGGCTTACGTGCGCACGGAGTCCGGGAAGCAATTCGTTCAGCGCATACCGGTGCAGATTCCGAACGACGCGACGCCGGGTCAACTGCTGGTTTTTGTCGGTGACGGTGGCGCGTTGCAGGAAGGTTCGGCGGCCCGCGCTTTTGTTCCGCAGGACCTTGGCCAGTTGGTGAGGGCAATAAACAAAGTGAAGAAGAGTGATCGGCTCTACGTGAAACTGTTCCGCATAACTCCGGGCGCGGTTATCGGGACGAGTGAGTTACCGAATTTGCCGCCGTCGGTTGTGGCTACTTTGAATAGTGATCGCAACTCAGGCGGCTACACGCCCACAGTGTTATCGCCGGTTTACGAGACCGAGTTACCACCCGCCGAGTTCGTAGTTTCCGGACAACAGTTGATCGCGCTTGAAATCGTCCCATAAAAGTAGGACAGGCATTCCTGCGGGTCGATCTAAAACCAAAGGTGCGACGTTCTTTTGAACGTCGCACCTTTTTTGCGATCAATCGATGCTTAATCTTCGAATTAGACGGAAGTTCTTGCTTTTCGCCGTAGTCGAACTTTTGCGGCGATGCCCGCTAATCCGGTCCCCAAAAGCACCATCGTCGCTGGCTCTGGGACAGTCGTATCGCAGGTTGGTTTCACCTCGACCGCGCGCACAGGAAATCGTGATAGGCGCCATTAGTGTCGGCAAAGATGGTAACCGGCAGCACCGTGGCCGATACCGTAAATGAACTAAACTGCCAAGCAACTGGATCATTTGCCAGGATCGAGATCGAGTCGTGGAGCGTTCCGATAGTGAGCGATCCAATCAGGTTCAATGTTCGGGTTTGCCCGTTCAGCGTTAAGAACTGTGAGAATTTGAGCGGGTAAGTTCCTTCCGAACCCACACCGGTAAAATCTTGAATGAACGTCAGCGGATTGAGGAGCGCAATAAAGCGGCCGCCGGACGAATCAACTGTATTCGAATCAGAGTGAGCAGCACCGATAAGGACGTCAAACTCGTTGTTAGGCGTGCCGTTGCCGTTGTTTCCCAATCCGTTTAACTGAAATCCGCCGCTCTGCGTGATAATTTGCAGCGGATCCGCATTAGCAACAGGCGCGACGAGAAGCATCGAAATGAACGTCGCGGCGATGAAGAGGAATTTTGTTTTGCGGTTCATAATTGTTTAGCGAGCATAAAATTAGACGTGTCGCGGCGAGCGCATCGGCCGCGATCCCAACGAGTTGGCTGGGGCTCTTAGCCAACTCACCAGGCAGTTGTTGACGACATCTCGCTTCGAAATGTCGGTCGGCACTAAATCGTTCTTTAGACCGGATAAATAACTAAAGGCGGTGCGCTTCCAATAAGGGCCCGAAGTTTAGAGTGCAAGTTTTAGTTCGATGTTTTGCTGACGATAAAGAGAAAACGGCGGGCGGATTTGGGGATCAGTATTCTGTCACTCGAAAGGCCAGAGTCGTCAATTACTGTGCCCAGTCCTTCACCGCCAAAAAGCAGCAGCGTGCAAGGCGTGGGCACCCAAATCAGGAGGCGTTGCAGCATTGACTCGAAACGTTCGAGAGCCCGACAGGTAACGAAATCAACTGCAGGAGTCGTGAGTTCTTCAAATCGTTCAGCGATAACCGTCGCTCTTGCCTTCGTATCTGTCTCGCGCAAGACTTCGCGCAGAAACACCGCTTTCTTTTTTGACGCCTCGATGAGCACTACACGCACATCGGCTCGGGCGATGAGACAGGGAATGATCGGCAGCCCACCACCCGAACCAAGGTCGGCAATGCGCGCTCCTTGCGGCAGATATTTTAGCAGCAACAAAGATTCGAGGACGTGTCGGGTAGCGAATTCCTGGGCCGAAGCGAAAGCGACGAGATGTAGGTGTGTGTTCCAGGCAGTCAGCAGCGCATAATATTCTCCCAGCCCTTGAATCGTTCCATCTGTCAGCGCTACCTGGTAAGTTGCGGCGTGCGCCTGCAATGCCTTTGTAAACTCCACCACCTGCGATTCAACTACGTCCATTGTGATTACTTGATCAGCTTCAAGGGTTTTGCCGCTTTGCACCATGCGTGCGATGCTTAGCGCGTTCGGTGACGGCGCATTGCCAGAGCGCGAAGTTTATATGATCGACGAACTGATCGGGACACTGCCGGCACAACACCAGCGACTAGGGCTCGCAGTTACCGCGATCATCGCTGATTATGTCGCGACATTGGATTCGAGAAAAGTTACTTCCTCAGCTACACCTCAGGACCTTTTGAAAATTTTCGACGAGCCGTTTCCAGAGCAAGGTAGTGCTGCCGAAGAAATCTTATCGCGCTTTACCACTGATGTACTTGAGCACGCCATGCAGGTTCCCAGCCCGCGATACTTCGGCCAGTTTAATCCAACCCCTTTGCCAATTGGCGTTTGGGCCGATGCATTAACTTCGGTGCTCAACCAGAACGCAGGCGCGTGGCGCAATGGACCTACCTCGGCAATGATCGAGGCTCGCGTGCTGCGCTGGCTGTGCGAACTCGTCGGCTACGGTGCGGAAAGTTTTGGCACACTCGCGAGCGGCGGCACCGAAGCCAACCTGATTGCACTCAAGTGCGCGCGCGATCGCACTCATCAAGCCGCAGTACAAAATGGTTTGCGATCGGCGCCTGGCGATCTGACCGTTTACGCTTCCGAGCAGGTTCATTTCTCTATCGAGCGAAGCGTGGACATCCTCGGCCTCGGCCGCTCCAGCCTGCGCAAGATCCAGACGGGTCACGATTTTCACATTGATACCGGAGCGCTGCGAAAACAAATCAACAAGGATAGGAAGGCTGGCTTTATTCCCTGTTGCATCGTCGGGTTGGCCGGCGCAACTTCCACCGGCGTAATTGATCCGCTGGAAGAACTGGCCCAAATCGCTGCCGAAGATAATTGCTGGTATCACGTCGATGCAGCGTATGGAGGCACACTCGCTTTCTCGGCCAAACATCGGGAAAAACTCAACGGTATCGCCCTTGCGGATTCGATAACTTTCGATCCGCACAAGTGGATGTTTGTGCCGTTTGCTTGCGGCGCTGTACTGGTGCGCGACGGTGGTCGAGTTCTGCGCGATGCGTTTGATATAACGCCGGAATACTTGAATGAAGATCGCGGCGGCGCTGACGTGGACTTCGACTTCTTTCGTTATGGTCAGATGGGAACGCGGAGGTTCAATTCGCTAAAATTGTGGATGGCGTTGAAGTTCATGGGCCGGCAGGGCTACGCCGCTGCCATTGAAAAGCAGATTGAACTTACTGAATACTTCGCCGGCCGCATCGATGAGTTAACCGATTTCGAACGTGTAAACGAGATCGAAACAGCCGTATGTTGCTTTCGCTTTCTGCCTGCAAACTACGCGAACGCATCCGGCGTTGAACAGGATCGCCTGCAACAAAAACTTCAGCAGGAAATTGAACGAAGCGGCGAAGCATGGATCCATACGACTGTGTTGAATGAACGCCGCGCGTTGCGCGTCAACATCAACAGCTTTCTTACCGAGCGCCGCCACATCGATGATTTGCTAGAATTGCTGTTGCGGAAGAGCAGCCAGATTGAATAAGCCACAAGGCGGAACTCTCTGCGCTTCCTCGGCGTGCTCTTCGTCTCGGCGGTTGGCAATGCACTTCGGAGGATTAACCGCCGAGGCGCAGAGGACGCAAAGAACGCGCAGAGGAAAGAAGCTCAACATCGAATGAGTTTTAGAAATCGTTTAATAATCGTTCCGCTGCTTCTGAACCTGGTTTTCGCAGGCTCTTCCTTGCCGATTGCCGCACAAACCACCTCGCCGCGCTCGCTTGGCATGCTTAAATCACAAACTGAGTTCGATTCGCTTGCGGTAACTTACGACGCCAACACTCCCTACGCGTTGCCGCATGTCCTGTTTGTCATCGATCGCAAAGATGGCAATAAGATCTACTACATCAACACGAAACGATATGCCTTTCATAAGGATTTTGTGAATGGAATTTACCTGTCGCTGGAACGTGGCCGTGAGTTTTTCGAAAATAATTATCTGAAGGCAAACCGGCGCTTCATTCTCGGCACGATTGCGTACCAAACACCGCTAAAACGTTGGACGTTTGAGTTCTGGGAAGGCGATGTGATTTCCGCGGACCAGATCAAAATTGCCGCTGATGTTATTAACAGAAGTTTTTTTGCCTCCGTTGCCTACAAACCAAACTCAGTTAGGCAAGATGAAGAATCGCGCACGCTGGTGGGCATGCAGCGCGTATTGCAGAGCGACATTGCGCGAGAGCAGGAATATCAGGCTTTGAATCTCGCCACTGGCCTGGGCCGCATTCACGTAATTCCAAAACTCGACGAGCACGTTGAGATTGGCTTCAACGAAATTTTGGTGCTTGACGAAGTTCCTATCCAACTGCCGCCGGTTGCGGGCGTGATCACCTCAAAACCCTCGACACCGTTGTCGCACATCAATCTACTGGCGAAGGGTTGGGGCATTCCAAACGCTTACATCAAAAACGCGCAGACACTCTTAAAACAGTATGACGGTTGGTGGGTAACTTTCGAGACGAAACGCGACAGCTATTCGATCAAGCGTGCGGGCATCGATCAGTTGCGCGAATATCAGAAACGGTTGGCCCAGCGTCTCGATGTCGTGAAACCCAAGTTTGATCTTTCCGAGACCCGCCTGCTTGGCCTCAGTCAACAGCGCGCGGGCTCCAGCATCGCGTTTGGCGGCAAATCTGCGAACCTTGGGGAACTAATGAATGCCCATCTCCCTGGCATTATGGTGCCCAACGGCTTCGCAGTTCCTTTCTATTACTACGATCAGTTTCTCAAGGCGAACAAAATCGACGATGCGATTTATGCGCTTCTGAACGATAAGCAGTTTGTTCACGATCCCGCCTTTCGCCGAGCGCGATTGACGGAACTGCGACAGCGCATTGAGCAGGGCAAGTTCGATGAAAAACTGCGCCTTCAGATTCTCGGTCGCGTGCGTCGCGAGTTACCCGAGAAGGGTTTGTTTGTTCGCAGCTCTTCAAATTCGGAAGACTTGCCAAACTTCAGTGGCGCCGGTTTGTACACCACCGTTCCCAACGTTCGCGGCGATCAGCAACTGATTGAGGCAATCAAAACGGTCTGGGCGTCGCTATGGAATTTTGAAGCGTACGAAGCGCGCGAACGCATGGCGGTGGACCATTCAAAGATTTTCATGGCCGTGCTGATTCAGGAAGGCATTAACTCGGAAAGCTCCGGCGTGATGATTACGACCGATCCGTTCGACAAGGAAAACAGAGGCGCAATTTACATTAGTGCTAAACGCGGCCTCGGGATTAAGGTTGTTGAAGGGAAAAAAGTTGCCGAGCAAATCATCTACCGGCCACGCGCGAATGCCGTTCAGGTTTTGACGCGCTCGGATGAAGACAGTTTACTGACATTTGATGAACATGGTGGTGTGAAAGAGATCGCCATCACCGGCGAGCGAGTTGTCTTGACCGACGGGGTGGTGCGCCGATTGGTGAACGCGGCCACGGCTATCAAACGCGTCTTTGGCAACCGCGATCAGGACATTGAGTGGGCGTATATGAAAGGACAGATCTACATTGTGCAATCGAGACCGTTTATCGCCGGAGGTTAGTAGCACAGACTTCAGTCTGTGCCACGGTGAATTCTCGAGTTTGATTCCTATGCCGCAAACAATCACAGACTAAAGTCTGTGCCACAAAACATGCCGGAAAAAATCTTCGTTGAGGGAATTCTGAAAGATCAGGTTGCTTTCATAACGGGAGGCGGCACCGGTATCACCGGCGGCGTTGCACGCGCGTTTGCAGAAGCGGGAGCGAATGTCGCACTGGTCAGCCGCAGCATCGAGCATCTCGAAGCTGCTGCTGCAGCGATCAATGAAGCGCGGGCTACAGGAGATGGTGGCGTCACATCGGGCAGTAGCCCGACCGTAAGGGAGGGCTCAGAAGACACCATTGGCAAAGCGATCGCCGTCGCCGCAGACGTGCGCCATCCGGAAGACGTCGAGAAGGCGATTGCAGCAACCATTGATCGTTTCGGCAAGATCGATATTGTGATTAACGGCGCCGCCGGAAATTTTCTTTGCAAAGCGGAAGAGCTGTCGCCAAATGGTTTTGGAACTGTCGTGGACATTGACCTGAAAGGCACGTTCAACGTGTGTCGCGCTGCGTTCGCGCAACTGAAGCAGCACCGCGGCCAGATTCTCAATATCAGCGCCACGCTTCATTACCTGGGCACGCCAATGCAGCTTCACGTTTCGGCAGCCAAAGCCGGCGTCGATGCATTGACGCGCAATCTTGCGGTTGAGTGGGGACGCTACGGGATTCGCGTGAATGCGATCGCGCCCGGTCCGATTGAAGACACTGAAGGCATGAAACGTTTGGTGCCGGAACCCATCAAAGAGAAGCTGCGCAAGAATATTCCGTTGGGACGCTTTGGACGCATCAGTGACATTGAACGCGCTGCGGTTTTTCTGTGTTCAGACGCAGCGAGTTTTATTAATGGCGAGGTCTTGGTTGTGGATGGTGGCCAGTGGTTGTCGGCAGCGAAGTTTATTTGAAAGTTCGCTCCGGAGGAGCGAGATGTTTATAGAAAATAGAAAATAATTCCATCATGTCCTTCTGCAAGAGCGAAACTGTTTCAGTTTCGCTTCTTGCAGAAGCAGCTCAACATAGTTGCTGCGTTCTATAAACGTTGCGCGCCTACGGCGCTTTGGCAGAAATGGACGATGAGAAATACCTGGAGAACAAATCGCTCCGGCCACGCTTTGCGCGTCCTTGCTTTCGTAATGATGTTAGGTACGTGCTTAAGCGCGCAAGAACCAAAAAGCACTGAGGTGCAAGCTGATCCGCCAAAGAAAAATGCCAGGCCCGCCGAAGCGTCCACAATAAAGTCTGAACCATTTGATGGCGCGTCTGTAGAGAAGATGGCCCAACAATGCGTCACGCTGCAAACTGAGGCGGGCAATATCGTGATTGAAATGTTGCCTGATTCAGCGCCTGAGAACGTTCGCAATTTCCTCAATCTCTCGGTAACGGGCGCGCTCGATACCACCACCTTCAGCCGCATCGTGAAGGACTTCGTTATTCAGGGAGGCAATCTTTCTACTAGCAAGAATTGGGGTATTGAGTTGATGAAAAGAATGACTCACAAAGTTCCGGACGAACCCAGCCTGATAAAGCATGTGCGCGGTATTGTCTCAATGGCGCGCCCGAACGAGCCAAACAGCGCTACCACCAGTTTCTTTATCCTGGTCGCTACCGGCTCCAATCTCGATGGAAAGTTTTCCGCTTTTGGCAGAGTAACCAGCGGCATGGACGTCGCGAATGCCATCAACCATGCGCCGACGGAGGGTGAGAAACCTTCCAAACCCGTGCATATAACCAGGGCAATTGTGGCGCCCTGTAATAGTAATTGAACCTATTTTGCGACTGTCGCCAGTCATTACAAAATTCCTGTTATGGAAATGGACGAGACACCTACGGAAAACGTGCGGATTCAGCGGGGCGCTATGGTTATACTCGTGCTCCATTCGCCACGCGAAAAATGTTGGGGCATGCTCGACGAGATTACGCCAGCGGGAGTATTCTTGCGCGGCCTTGACCTGAATGCTTTTGATAGTTGGATACACGCAGTTGCTCATGACGAGCCTTTTATCGGCTTTGGCGATCTGTTCTTTCCCATGTGGCGCGTGGAGCGCATTGCGAAGGATGAAGCCGGCAGCGAGGTGCTCTCGTTAAGCCAACAGGCTGAACGCCGCACCGGCCGCGGAGTTGAAGAGTTAATCAGGCGTTGAATTGTAATTTGGAAATTGTAATTGTAAGTTGCGATTTTTGATTCTTACATAAAGTTTTGCGCGCAATCTTCACCCGGAGTTTTGCTGCAGAGAGGGCTGTGGCCGCGCCCGCCGTTTATCATTGCCACCCTCTGAAAAATAATCTGTTGCAAGTATGAAACACTGTTCCATTCTCGCGCTCGATGTGCTATGCTCGGCGCCAATCTGGCGGAAAGGGAAGGCCGAGCTGGCCAGCTCTTGAGAAAAGGAGCGGAAGAAAGAGATGCATGCCATGGCTGAGGAACGAATGAATATGGATCGTAGCAAAGCGATAGAAGCAGCGCTTCAAAATATTGAAAAGAGGTTTGGGAAAGGATCGATCATGCGCCTCGGTGAACGCGAGGTTTCGGACATTCCGGCTATTTCAACCACCTCGTTAAGTTTGGACATCGCGGTTGGCGTGGGCGGCGTGCCGCGTGGTCGCATAATTGAGATCTATGGTCCGGAAAGTTCGGGCAAAACTACCCTGGCCCTGCACATCGTTGCCGAGGCCCAGAAAGCGGGCGGCGTGGCGGCCTACATCGATGCCGAACACGCGATGGACGCTGATTATGCAGGGAAACTTGGCGTGGATATCGACCAACTGCTCATCTCACAACCAGATTCCGGCGAGCAGGCGCTTGAGATCGCCGAAGCGCTGGTGCGTTCGAATGGTGTTGACGTGATCGTTGTCGACTCGGTTGCGGCACTGGTTCCGCGTGCGGAACTTGACGGTGAGATGGGCGATTCGTTGCCAGGTTTGCAGGCGCGTTTGATGTCTCAAGCGCTGCGCAAACTGACGGCGATTGTTTCTCAGTCGAATACGTGCTTTATCTTCATCAACCAGATTCGCGAGAAGATCGGCGTGATGTTTGGTAATCCCGAAACAACCAGCGGCGGACGTGCGCTGAAGTTTTACGCGTCCATGCGATTAGACATCAGGCGCATCGGCGCAATTAAGGACGCTGACCGCGTGGTCGGCAATCGCACCCGAGTTAAGGTTGCGAAGAATAAAGTTGCGCCGCCTTTTCGCGAGTGTGAATTTGACATCATGTATGGTGAAGGCATCTCGCGCGAAGGCGACGTGCTTGATCTCGCGGTCGCGCAAGGCGTCATCGATAAGAGTGGCGCATGGTTTTCCTACAAGGGCGATCGTTTGGGACAGGGACGCGAAAATTCAAAAGTGTCACTGAAAGAGAATCCGGATCTTCTCAAGCGTATTGAAAGAGAAGTGAAGGTAAAACTCGGAATGCCGGTGCGTGACGAAAAGCCTGAGCCGGCGCCGGCCGCAAAGGCTGCGACAGCCGACAAAAAGTAAAGCGAACTTTAGAGACAAACAGGCGTTCGGTCGATGATTTGAAATTGCTTCTTCGGCCGAGCGCCTATTTTGTGTTTGCTTTAGTGCTTTACAGGCCACCACTCTAAACGGATAATCCGGCGCGGAAGTAGGACAGGCATTCCTGCCTGTCCATGTTTTGTTTAGCTGACGCGCGCATTCTCAAGAGTTAGGTTTGATGTATCGTTGCAGGGTCAGGCATTCCTGCCTCCCCTATTTTGTTCGGCTGACAGGCATACCCTTCGCGAGAGAGGGACAGGCAGAATGCCAGTCCTATCCTATGAAAGAGTCAATTCTCATCAAAGGCGGAACCCTCCTGACCATGGACGCGCAGAACGCGGTCTACGAAGGCGATCTGCTCATTGAGGATGGTCGCATCGCGAGACTCGGCGAGAGCGGCGTGACGGCGGACGTCGTCATAGACGCAACTGACTGCGCAGTGTTGCCGGGATTCGTCCAGACCCACCTTCATCTCTGTCAAACCCTTTTCCGCGGCGCAGCCGATGATCTGTCCTTGTTGGATTGGCTCAAGAAACGTGTTTGGCCCATGGAAGCCGCGCATACTGCCGAATCAATTCGCGCCTCAGCCGGACTGGCAGTCGCCGAGTTAATCCGTGGTGGAACAACCTGCGCGTTGACCATGGAAACAGTTAGCCACACAGACGAAGTTTTCAAGGTGGTGGCAGAAACTGGATTCCGGGCAACAGTGGGAAAATGCATGATGGACCGCGGCGATAATGTGCCCGCCGGCCTGCACGAAAACACGGACGAATCGATCGCCACGTCTATCGAACTGCTCGAACGTTGGCACGGTGCTGCTGAGGGGCGCATTCGCTATTGTTTTGCGCCGCGTTTCGCACTCAGTTGTACTAGCGATCTACTTGCCCGCGTCGGGCAGCTCGCGCGCGAGCGGGGCGTCATGGTGCATACGCATGCATCGGAGAATCGGAACGAGTGCCAGTTAGTCGAGCGAGATTCTGGTTCGCGGAATGTAGCGTATCTCGACTCGCTTGGATTAACAGGCCGCCACGTGATGCTCGCGCATTGTGTGCATCTCGATGATCATGAGCTTGAGATACTTGCAACAACCCAAACCAACGTAGCGCACTGTCCTTCATCAAACTTAAAACTTGGTTCCGGACTCGCGCCGGTAGCGACAATGCTCGAGCGCGGAATTTCAGTTTCGCTTGGCGCGGATGGCGCTGCCTGCAACAACCGGCTCGATATGTTTACCGAGATGCGCACGATGGCCCTTCTGCAAAAATCACTTCATGGGCCGCAAGTTATTCCTGCCGGACAAGCCCTTCGGATTGCAACTATTGGTGGCGCTCAGGCACTGGGACTGGAAAACGAGATTGGCAGTCTGGAGATTGGTAAACAAGCCGACGTGATCGTGGTTGGTCTGGATGCAGCGCATTCGATTCCGCGCGCGCGTCATTTGGCCTCCGCTTTGGTTTATGCGGCGCAGGCAAGCGACGTCAGAGATGTAGTCATCGATGGGGCAGTCGTACTGCGAGAGCGCAAGCTCGTTAACGCAAACGAAGACAGCATTCTTGCAGATGCAACGCTACAGCGAAAAGAATTGATGATGCGTGCCGGAATTGAAGAGTAGAAAGATGCGGGTTGGCAGGAAATTTGTTGGGCCTAAAATGGCTGTGCCAGCTCGAAGGTAGCGACTGCGGGGGGCGCGATCGGCGGCCGAGCTGGCACTGGCGGGCACTTTCAATTTTGAATCGGATGTCGTCTCTTAAACCGGACTGACGTTTGGGCGCCAACCCCATCCTCAACGGCACGAATTATACACCCGCTCAACAATCAGTCAACGCTTTTTTGTGACGAATCTGACAAATCGCGACTTCCTGCGTAATTTGACAGTTCTTTTCACAACTCCCTATACTACGCGCTCTTTCCTACCCGATTGGCCAGGTAGCTCAGTTGGTAGAGCGCGGCCCTGAAAAGGCCGGCGTCGGCG
>JBDUCB010000285.1:0-7661 GCA_040003695.1 bacterium | reverse complement strand
TAATCGGCGAGGACGCGCAGACGATCGCCGGCGAGTTGGGAGAATTTGCAGCGACGGAGTTTGCCGGCGACATGAAAGACGCAGTCAAGCTTTCATTCGAGGCAGCGCAACCAGGCGACATAGTTTTGCTGGCGCCTGCCTGCGCGAGTTTCGACATGTTCGAGAGTTTTGAACATCGCGGTCGCGTCTTTAAGAGCGAAGTCCAGAGTTTAACGTCCAAAGTCCAACGCCAATCTTCCTAATCCCGACTTTGGACATTGGACGTTGGACATTGGACTAAAAAGAATCGATGGCAAAAAAGCTTTACCCAGATAAATGGCTATTCGCGGCGACGATAGGGTTGGCGCTGTTTGGCGTCGTCATGGTTTACAGCGCCTCGGCGGTGATCGCCCAGCGCGAAAATGGAAATCAGTTTTACTACGTCATTAAGCAGGGAATCTGGACGTCTATTGGTTTCGTCGTAATGCTCGCTGCCATGCAGTTTGACTACAACCGTCTGCGCGATCGACGCCTCGTTTACGGCCTGCTCTTGCTGACGGTGCTCATGCTGCTCGCCGTATTCGCGTTTGGTCGCGTCAACGGCGCGCATCGTTGGATCAAGTTCAACGGATTTTCAATTCAGCCGTCGGAATTGTCGAAACTGGTGCTCGCTTTATTTCTGGCCTACTTCCTTGAGAGGCATGCCGGCGAAGAGCAATCGTTCTGGCGCACCTTTCTTCCGTGCGCTTTCATCACAGGAGTGCTCGCCTTGTTGGTTGTTGCAGAACCTGACTTAGGAACGGCCCTGATGCTGGCTGTCATCTTTGGTGTTCTGATCTATACCTCCGGGGCGCGCTTGTTGCATTTAGGCCTGGTAGCGGCGCCGGCACTGGTTGGAGTTCTCGGCTTATTAATCTTCGTTCCGTTTCGCATGCGGCGCATGATCATGTTTCTCGATCCCTGGGCCGATCCGCGCGGCAGCGGTTTTCAGGTCGTGCAATCGCTAATCGCGATCGGTTCGGGTGGTCCCAATGGTCTGGGCTTCGCGCAAGGCAAACAGAAGATGATGTTTCTGCCGTTTGCGCATTCTGATTTTATTTTCGCCGTCATCGGCGAAGAATTGGGACTAATTGGAACGCTGACAGTGTTACTGATTTTCGCGTTGTTTCTCTGGCGCGGCATTCGTACCTCGCTGCTGGCTCCCGATCGTTTCAGCATGCTGCTGTCGCTTGGTTTGGTGACGGGAATCGTGGCCCAGGCGATGTTCAATATCAGCGTCGTGTTGTCGCTGGTGCCGACGAAAGGTATTCCGCTGCCGTTCATTTCTTATGGCGGCTCGTCCCTCGTGCCGACGCTCGCGGCAGTCGGAATTCTGCTGAACATCTCGCAGCACGCCACCGGATCGGTAGATTTGTCGCAGGTAAAGTTCAGTCGCGCTGTTGCCGATAAAAAACCGGGAAGGCTGCGCGTGGCGCCGGCAAGCCGCGTCGCTTCCTCGAGGTTTGGATAATGCGATGCGCGTACTGATCGCGGCCGGCGGTACAGGCGGACACATTTATCCGGGCATCGCGGTGGTGAAAGAAATTGTGCGCCGTCATCCGGACTCCGAAGTTAGATTTGTTGGTACGGCGCGAGGTCTGGAAAGCAAGTTAGTTCCCCAAGCCGGGTTTGAACTTTCGATCATTGACAGTACAGGCTTGAAAAATGTCGGTATCGCAGCGCGTGCGCGCGGTCTGTTGGTTTTGCCAAAGAGTTTGCGGCAGGCGAAGGCGCTGATAACACGGCTTCAGCCGGATATCGTCATCGGCGCCGGTGGTTATGTTTCCGGTCCGGTGCTTTTGACTGCCGCGTCGATGAAGTTGCCGACGCTGGTGATGGAATCCAACGCTTTGCCCGGGTGGACCAATCGCGTGCTGGCACGTTTTATTGACAGGGCAGCAGTTTCTTTTGAAGCCGCGTTGCCGTTTTTCCGCGGCAAGGGCGTTGTGACCGGCAATCCGGTTCGGCGCGAGTTTTTTGAAATATCGGATAAACCGCGCGATCCGTCGCAGTTGTCCATATTGATCTTTGGCGGCTCGCAAGGAGCGCATGCAATTAACGAAGCGATGATTGGTGCGTTGCCAATGATTGGTGAAGTGAAAAACAAGTTGCGGATAACGCATCAAACGGGTGAGACCGATTTTGATCAAGTTAAGCGCGGTTACAAGGATGAAACCTGGAGCGAGCAAGCAAACGTTAGGAAGTACATCGACGACATGGTCGCTGCTTTTGCCGAAGTTGACTTATTAATTTGTCGTGCGGGCGCGACGACGACTGCGGAGTTGATTGCGGCGGGCAAGGCTTCGCTAATGATTCCGTTCCCGTTCGCTGCTGACGATCACCAGCGGAAGAACGCCGAGGCAATGGAAGCTGCGGGAGCGGCGAAAATGATCTTGCAGCAGGATTTGTCGCCTCAAAGACTGGCGAGGGAGATCGAGACATTGGTTCGGGAGCCAGAAAGGGTGACGGTTATGGGACAAGCGGCACGCAAACTGTCCCGAGGCGACGCCGCGGCGAAAGTAGTTGATCTAGTTGAAGCAATGATTAAGAGCAGTAAACAGTAAACAGCAGACAGCAGACAGCAAACAGCAGACAGCAGACAGCAAACAGTAGACAGAAGGCAGATGGAATCGTATCAACAATTCAAAGTCTCGACGAGCGCATGTCACACTAAATGCGGAGCGGCTTCTACTGTTTACTGTTTACTGTTTACTGTTTACTAATTTTTATGTTCCGTCGCATTCAACACGTTCATTTTGTCGGCATTGGCGGCATCGGCATGTCCGGTATCGCGGAGGTGCTTGTGAATCTGGGTTTTCGCGTTTCAGGTTCGGACGCAAAGCGTTCGACCGTGACTGATCGCCTGCAACAAATGGGAATCGAGTTCGCTGAAGGTCACAACGGAGAAAACGTCGGCGACGCGCATGTTGTAGTTCGCTCAACGGCCGTACGCGACGACAATCCTGAAATTATCGAAGCCCATCACCGTTCCATTCCGGTGATACCCCGCGCGGAAATGCTCGCGGAGCTAATGCGACTCAAGCCACACACAGTTGCGGTTGCGGGTTCACATGGAAAGACTTCAACCACCTCGATGGTCGCGACAGTGCTGGGGCATGCAGGAATGGATCCGACAATTGTCGTTGGTGGTGTCGTCGGCGCCTTCGGATCGAATGCGCACCTGGGCACGAGCGATTTGATGGTAGTTGAGGCTGACGAAAGTGATCGTTCATTTCTGATGTTGATTCCCACCATCGCGGTGGTGACGAATATCGACCGCGAGCACATGGACTACTATCACGACATGGATGACGTTCGCGCCTGCTTTACGAAATTCGTTAATAGCGTGCCGTTTTATGGCGCATCGATTCTTTGTCTGGACGATCCAAACGTGCAGGCGATCATCCCGCACATCGAGCGCCGGCGCATCACCTATGGCTTGAGCGCGCAGGCAGATATCTCGGCGCATAACATTCGTTACGATCAGAGCTTTGGCTCGATCTTCACTATTTGGCATGGTGCGGATGTGGTTGGCGATATCACCTTGCGCGTGCCGGGCCTGCATAACGTTTACAACGCGCTGGCGGCGATCGCCGTGGGCTTTGAACTGGATGTGCCGTTCACCCAAATTGCTGAAGCGCTCAAAGGCTTTACGGGCGCCGGAAGGCGATTTCAATTCAAGGGCGAAACGAACGGCGTCATGGTAGTTGATGATTATGGTCACCATCCGACTGAAGTGAAAGCTACTTTGGCAGCAGCGAAGATCGGCTCCGGCGGCAGGCGAATCATCGTGCTGTTCCAACCGCATCGCTACAGCCGCACGCGCGACTTGATGGAAGAGTTTGCGCGCTCTTTCAATAATGCCGATACCCTTTTTATCACCGACATCTATGCGGCAAGCGAAGATGCAATCGAGGGAACGACCGCCGAAACCTTGACGGCGGCCATCAAACGCTTCGGGCACAAAGACGTGCGTTACATCGGCGCGCTGGATAATGCTGCGGCAACGTTGCGCGATTATGTGCAGCCCGGCGATTTGGTTTTGACTTTGGGCGCAGGAACCGTAAGTCGCGTGAGCGATCAATTGCTCGCATTACTTCGTGAGCGAAGTGAGGCGAAGACTGTGTAGCGGTGTAGCGCAAACTTTAGTTTGCGACGGCAATGTCAGAATCACTCGCCGTTAGCGGGTGGGCATCTAGTTGAACCGAATCAATGGCCGAAACTGACGACGAAAATAAATTTCGCGAACGCGACCAGTCCTTGGACGAGATTGTCGCGCGGCTGGGCGTGCGCGCTGAGCGTGGGCGTCGCTTTGCAGAGTTAACCAGTTTGCGTGTCGGCGGAGCAATCGATTGGGTGGTGTCGCCGGAAAACGAAGCGCAGGCGGCCGCAGTGGTCCATGCGATGGATCAGGCTGGCGTTGCCTGGCGGGCGCTGGGTTCAGGCAGCAACATTCTCGCCGACGATGGCGATCATCGTTATGTGGTCCTGAGTCTTAAAGAACTCAAAGGCGAACTCGAGTTTGACGACGAGCGCGTGTCGGTGCCGGCCGGTTATTCACTGCCGCGTCTTTGCATTGATGTCTCGCGCCGCGGCCTTTCGGGAATCGAGGGCCTGGGCGGGATTCCTGGCACGGTCGGCGGCGCGCTTTGGATGAACGCCGGCGCTTACGGCCACGAGATAGGAACTGTTACCGAAACCGTGCGCGTGGCACGCGAAGGGAAGGTCATTGAGATTCCGGGAAGTGAAGTGCAATGGAACTACCGGCACACTTCATTCAAGGAAGGCGAGTTGTTGCTGGGAGCGACGCTGCGTTTGACGCCTGACGATCCCGAAAAGATTCGCGCCCGCATGGAAGATGCAAAGTCACGACGCATGGCCACGCAGCCACATGGCTCGCGCTCGGCAGGTTGCTTCTTCAAAAATCCCCCGTCCGCGACAGTTGGCACCGGCAAGATGATTGATGAGATGGGAATGAAGGGCGCGCGCAAGGGTAGCGCGGTTGTTTCTCCGGTCCATGCCAATTTCATCGTCACTGAAGAAGGAGCGAACGCGGAAGATACGTTAGCGCTGGCTGAGGAAATCCGCGAAAGAGTCAAACGCGAGCACGGCATTGAGTTGGAGTATGAAGTTGAGCTTTGGCGCGCGAACGAAAGCAAAGTGAGCCGGACCACCGAGGTGCCGGAAGAAGAGGAGCCGACATGAGAGAGCAGGTCATCGCACAAAAAGTTGGCAACCGCAGTGGGCTTGGCGGTCAAAGGCGCTCTGGAGCTGTAACCCAAAAACCGTCGCGCCGTGAAACTGAGCGCGAGCCTTTCGGCGTGCGCCTGCGCGCTCTACTCGGTTACTTGCCGGCGTTTCTGAAACTGGTGCTGGCGATTGTCATTGGCCTACTCGTTTTTGCCGGTTATCGCGCCGCCGCTTCGGCCAGTTTCTTTCAGTTGCGAAGTGTTGAGGTGCAAGGCACATCAAGGTTACAACCCGCCGATATTCAGGTGTTGGTAAGGCAAACGGTGGAGAAGACTGGTGTCTGGAAAGCCGATCTCAATGGCATCAACGAACGCATTGAACGTTTGCCCTGGGTGCGAACGGCTGTGGTCTCGCGAGTTCTGCCGGACCGCATTCGCGTGCGTATCACTGAGCGTTCGCCGCGTGTAGTGGCGCGAACATCGGCGGGACGTTTTCGTTGGGTTGACGAAGAGGCGGCGTTGCTTGGCGAGATGCAGCCTACGGATCAAATCCCGACATTCTTCCTGCGCGGACTGAGTGACGAAGATTCGGAATCCGCGCGCAGCGAAAATCGCGAGCGGGTGGAGAAATTTCTTGAGCTGCAACGAGACTGGGATACGGCTGGACTCTCCGAACGCGTGAGCGAAGTTAATCTGATGGACATTCGGGACGTGCGGGCACAGTTGGCGGGAGACAATTCGCAGATTGAAATTAGACTGGGTTCGCGCGATCAAGCCGAGCGGTTGAAGGGCGCATTGAAAGTGCTGGACTCGCACGACAACATTCCCAATCGCGCGCTGATCAGTTACATCGACATGAGTCTGGGCAATGGCAAAGCGATCGTGGGTCTAACTTCCGGCGCGCATAAGACAACTGACAGCGCTGAAGGAGCCACCGCTATGGCTTCTACCGCGCCTGTTGAGACGGCGAGCGATCAAAAGACTAATCATACTGTTTCGAGCGTGAAGCCGCGCGCGAAAGCGAACGCTGGCAATCAACGAACTGTGCAGGACAAGGCGAAAAAGGATCGCAACGATCGATCCAAAAGAGCTGATAAGAAATCAGACAAGGCGCAAACCGCCGCGCGCCGCAAGCAATGATCGCGCAGGTTGTCGTGAAGGGGCACTGCTGAATGGCTAAGCGTACACAACACACTATCGGGCTCGACATTGGCACGAGCAGGGTGACGTGTATTGCTTGCGAGCCCGGCGAGAGCGGACTACTCGAGATCGTTGGTATCGGAGAGGCGGAAGCGCGTGGCCTGCGCAAAGGTGTCATCGTGAACCCCGAGGCTGCGGTCGATGCGATCAAACGCGCTGTTGACGAAGCGGAACGGATGAGCGGAATACAAGCGGAAGAAGTAACGATAAATTTGGCCGGCTCGCACATCTTGGGATTCAACGGCCAGGCGATCGTGGCCGTGTCGGGACGCGATCGCGAAATCACACCCGAAGATGTGCGCCGGGCGATTGATTCGGCCTGCGCTATTCAATTGCCGGCCGGGCGCGAAATAGTTGACCGTCTGCCGCAGGAATTCATCGTTGACGATCAGGATGGAATTAACGATCCCGTAGGGATGATCGGCGCGCGGTTGGCAGTCAAGGTCCACATCGTTACCAGTCCGGTGACGGCACGTCAGAACGCTATCAATGCCGTTAACCGGGCCGGGTTGATGGTTGCCGACATGGTGCTGGAACAGTTGGCGGCGGCAGAGGCTTCGCTGACCGAAGACGACAAGGAATTTGGCGCGGCCCTGGTTGATATCGGCGCAGAAACGACTGGTTTGATTATCTATCAGCGTGGAGCGGTGCAGCACACGGCAGTGTTCCCACTTGGCGGTTCCCATTTTACTAATGACATTGCTTTTGGACTTCGCACGCCGATTCCGGATGCCGAAAAGATCAAACGCACCGTCGGCTGCGCCTGCAGTACCTCGCTATCAGAAATGCAGCGAGGTGAGTTAGTTGATGTGCCTTCGGTTGGTGGCCGTGCGCCGCGGCAGCTTTCAAGGCAAATCCTTTGCGATATCCTACAGCCGCGTGCTGAAGAAGTGTTGATGCATGTCGCTGATGAAATCAAAGACGCCGGCTGGGAAAGACAACTTTCGAGCGGTGTGGTGCTTACCGGCGGCGGCGCGCTCTTGAGTGGCATGTCGGAAATCGCTGAACAGGTTTTCGATGCACCGGTTCGTGTTGGTTTTCCCGAACGAGATCGGTTCGGCGGCTTGGTTGAAGATGTCCAGAGTCCAGCGTGGGCCGCGGCCACTGGATTAGCATTAGTAGCAAGTCGTTCACAGGTAAGCGAAGGGCGGAGCGCAGTAAGCCGGCGCGGCTCTACGGGCAAGCTCACGCACTTTGTGTCAAAATTTCGTAATCGTTTCAGTAGTATTTTTTGACAAGTTGTTGTATGCTTTC
>JBDUCB010000111.1:0-7726 GCA_040003695.1 bacterium | reverse complement strand
GTTTGTCGGTAATACTAGTAGGAAGCGATTCCTGCAGAATCGAGTGGCGATTGCCGGAGAGAAACACAGACGAACTTTTGCTTGAATGGGCAGGAGCTGGCGACCAGGCGGCTTTCCAACAGTTGTATGAGCGGCATCGCAATGCAGTCTTCCGTTTCGCCTACCGATTATCAGGAAGCGCCGAAAATGCCGAAGACTTAACCCACGACTGTTTTTTGAGTTTGGTAAAGAGGGCAGCGAGCTTCGATCCTGGGCGCGCGTCATTACGGACATACCTGTTGGCGGCGACCCGGAATCTTTGGCTCAAGCAGCTGCGTACTCTGGGTCGCGAATCTGCGTTGGATGAGTTTGACGAAAACGATTTCGTCGCGGTTAGTAAGGCGCCGCTAGGCAGATTGCTCGATAGCGAGTTGTCTTTGAAGGTCGCGGAAGCAGTTGCAGGACTGCCTCCCTTACAGCGCGAGGCCTTAGTTCTTTTTGAGTATGAAGGAATCTCGCTAAACGAGATTGCGAGTATGGTCGGCAGTGACGTTGGCGCGGTTAAAGCTCGGCTGTATCGGGCTCGCGAACGACTCAGGAAAGCGCTGCAACCTTATTTGAATAGCAACAGGGAAATTGTTACTTTGGAGAAGGCTTGAGATGAGCAGCATTGAACCGGGAGACAGCTTTATCTCGGAAGATGATTTGAAAGGTTTGCTTGAGCGGTGGATTACTCCAGATCCTTCAAAAGGACTCGATCAGCGCGTCGCAAACAGTTATTATAAGGAGTTTGGAAGCGCAGATGCTACTGAAAATTCAGTACTGCTCCCCCAAAGCCAAAAAGAGGTACGTGCAATGAAGTTTTGTTCCACTTGCAGAGAAGAGTTCGCGGACAAGTTCAGTTTTTGTCCCGTGGATGGAACTCCCTTAACCGCGCCTATTGCGGAACCCGAAAAGAAAGTTGCTAGCGCTCCGACGTTTAACGAGCGCGTTGCGGCACCTGTTCTGGCCGGGTCTGCGGGGGCGGCCAGCTTGCCGCGCGGCGAGTTTCATCTAACGATGATTGACGACTCTGGGTTGCTTGGCAGACTGGCAAAAGAAATAACCGACGTGGCCCACGAGTATCAATTGACTTGGCCAGAATTCAAACGAGACCCGTTTGGATTCACAAAACGAACAGTAGTGGGCTATGGGCAGATGGCGGGTAAGTTTTTTGCGAACCGCTACGTTTTGATTGGTTTGGGCGTTGCGCTGCTGGCAATGCTGGGTCTGGTGGGCATCATCCGTTTGCTTGATCGCGCTCAACCCGGCGGAATTTCTAAGACGGGCGTTCTCTTCTTTTCTTTGCTGGCGGCGGCGGTGCTGGCGACCATCTTCATCACGTGGCTTCGTAAGAGTCAGAGCGGAGCTGTCATAGGAGCGCCTACAGGTGAGTCGAATAATGCCGTACTTGGCATGGTGGCGGCGTTCGCTGTGTTCCTGTTACTCATTGGCGGCGGTGTCCTTTTGAGCTTTTGGCAGAAAAGAGTAGAACAGCAGCAACAACAAGTTGCCGATCAGCTCGTCGTCGACCAGTACATCGATATTCCAAATGAACAACCAACTCCTGACGAAGGAACTGCGGGTCTCAACAAGGGCAAGGGCGGCGGCAGCAAACCCAAACAGGAAAAGCCTGGCGGCGGTGGCGGTGGTGGTCGTGAAGATCCCAAGCCTGCTTCGTTTGGCAAGACACCGCAGGCGTCGTTAACCGTGCCTCAGGTGGTTGCGCCCGATCCGAAACCTCCCACGATCAAAAATCCTTCGCTGCCAGTGGCGGCGACCGTGGTTGCCGATCCACTATTGGTTCCACCTGATGCGCGCACGCTTCCGTACGGCGATTTTAAATCCAAGAGCACGGATCCTTCTTCAGGTCCCGGCACCGGCAATGGTATCGGTACTGGCCGTGGTGGCGGCATCGGTCCTGGTGAAGGTGGCGGTATTGGACCAGGCCGTGGTGGCAACATCGGTGGTGGCGATTATCACGAAGGTGGCGGCGGCGCCGGAGGCGGTGGGGGCGGCACTGACTACAACAAAGTATTCAACGGTAAAGACGTGAATTCGAAAGCTCGTGTTCTTTCCAAGCCCGAGCCGCAGTACACGGAAGAAGCCAGGAAGAACCAGATTACCGGAACGGTCATCTTGCGAGCAGTATTTACATCAGGCGGCCAGGTCACAAACATCACAGCCCGTTCTGGTTTGCCTTATGGGTTGACCGAGCGTGCAATCGCAGCGGCACGACAAATCAAGTTCGTTCCCGCCACTAAAGATGGTCGTCCTGTTTCCATGTACATCCAACTGGAATACAACTTCAACCTTTATTGAGGTTGACCCTTGAACGGCAAAGGGGCGGCGCCTGAATTCAGTCGCCGTCCCTTCCTTTTGCCAGCTCTTTCCATCTGCGTAAATGTGTAATGCGGATGAAGCTATCCGGATCCTAACTCAACCGCTCGACAAAGCGCTTGATGCGTTGGACACCTTCTCGTAACTGGTCCATCGAAGTTGCATAAGAAATACGAATGCAGCCATCCGCACCAAAGCCGGCGCCATCCGTCACCACTGTTTGCTCTTCCGCCAGCAAGCTGACGCCAAAATCTCCCGAACTTTTTACTTCCCGGTTCAGACACTTGCTTACATTCGGAAAAACGTAAAACGCACCTTCAGGTTCTGTGCAGCTCAACTGCGGAATTTCCTTTAACGCGGCGAGCAACCAGGCTCGCCGCGCCGTGTACTCATTAAGCATGGCGGCGACCGAATCCTGTGGGCCATTCAACGCTTCGACTGCAGCGCTTTGGGCAATTGAGTTTGCATTGCTGGTCGAGTGCCCCTGCACTTTCAGCATTGCGCCGGTCCATTCGCGCGGCGCCAGCGCATACCCCATGCGCCAACCCGTCATCGCATACGTTTTGGAAAAAGAGCCGGCGATGCAAAGCCGCTGTCGCAACCTGTGCGGTAACTTAGCCGCACTAAAAACTTCAGCAGGTGGGTAAACAAAACGAAGATAGCATTCGTCGGAGATCACATAAATGCCCCGGTCGGCCAGGAGTTCCATGATCCGCTCGAATTCGCCGGGCGGAATAACGCGGCCAGAAGGATTGTTTGGCGAGTTCAGAATTATCAGCTTAGTGCGCGGCGTTATTGCCTTCTCAACCTGCGCTGCGGTCAGCACAAAACCTGTGTCTTCCGTGTCAATGAAAATTGGTGTGGCACGTGCGAAAATTACAATTTCAGGAAATGTAACCCAGTACGGTTTCGCCATCAGCACTTCGTCGCCCGGATCGATCAGCGCGAGAATCGCGTTAAAGATCGCCTGCTTGCCGCCCGAAGTCGCCATGACCTGCGACCGTTCGTACTGAGCGCCAAATTCGCGTTGATAAAAGTCGATGATTGCTTGTTGCAATTCGCGTGTGCCCGCTGTCGCTGTGTACTTTGTCTTACCCGCAACGATCGCTCGATCAGCGGCTTGTTTAATATTCTCGGGCGTATCAAAATCCGGTTCGCCGGCGCCAAAATCAACTACGCTGACACCCTGGGCGCGCAACGCTTCCGCAGCCTGCATCGCGGCCAGCGTTGAAGACGCCTGCATCTTCGCGACGTTCTCTGAAACTGGGAAAAGCGATGAGGCTGGCCTAGTCATTAGCGGTTCGTCTTAACTTCTTTTTCATTCGTGCTTCGACTTCAGGCGGCACCAACCCATCCAGCGTGCCACCTAACTGAAATACTTCTTTCACGAGGCGCGAGCTGACGTATGAATAAGTTTCTGCCGGCATCATGAAAACCGTCTCTATGGATGGCTCGAGCCGGCGATTCATCAACGCCATTTGTAGTTCATATTCGTAATCAGAAATCGCGCGAATGCCGCGCACGATTGCGTTAGCGTGCTGTGCTATGGCGTACTGCACCAGCAAGCCTTCAAAATGGTCGACGCGAACCGCGCATGTGCCACGATCAATTTGTTGCAGAACCTGCAACAGCATTTCGCGGCGCTCATCAATAGTAAAAAAGGGCTGCTTTTCCGGATGGACCAGAATGGAAACGATGATCTCATCAAAGAGTTTGCAACCGCGCTCGATGATATCGAGATGTCCATTTGTGACTGGATCGAAGGAGCCGGGATAGATTGCGCGTCGCATCGCTGGAAATGGTAAAGGCTAAACCACTAAATGGGAAATGAAAAGCTCAGTTTGTACCGCGGCGCAGTTGCGTTTGGCCGTGAAGTTAGCTTTGCAGTCCTTTGCGAGTTTCTTTGCGCCCTTTGCCGATGAAACCACAGCTGGAACCGCAAAGGTCGCGAAGTCAGACGCAAAGTTACGCAAAGGACCGAAATCTTATCGCGACAAACCGCACGTACCCATTGGGATTCTAGCTTGACAGCATAACGGTGCGATGCTTCAATAACTGCCGGACCAAACGTGGTGAGTTAAGGCGACTTGCGGCCACGTAAAACAATCGGCTAAACAGCTCGGCGAGTCTTTACCGAAAAAGACTAACCAAAAGGCTTTGGCAAGCCCCGCGTTGTTTGGCGCGGGGCTTTTATCTTGCGCGTAAATCGTGAATCGTAAATCGTGAATAGTGATTATTCATGTGCGCGTTGAAGTGGATTTTCCAGGGTCTAGCACCTGAAGGCTTTTGTTCTGACTATTTACGATTTACGATTGAACGATTCACTAATATGAGCTTTCTCGACACACTTAAAGAGCGCATCGTCGTCTTTGACGGCGCAATGGGCACGAATATTCAGGTGCAAAACCTAACCCCCGAGGATTTCGGCGGGCTCGACGGCTGCAATGAATATCTGATCGTGACCAAACCCGAAGCTGTCGAGAAAGTGCACGCCGGTTTCCTCGAAGTTGGCTGCGACGTTATTGAGACCGACACTTTCGGCGCCGCCTCGATCGTGCTGGCGGAATATGACATCGCCGACAAAGCTTACGAGTTGAATCTGAAGGCAGCGCAGCTTGCGAAGCGCGTTGCGGCTGATTTCTCAACTAAAGAAAAGCTGCGCTGGGTTGCCGGGTCAATGGGGCCTACCACCAAACTCCCTTCGCTTGGTCACATTTCGTTCCTCGACATGAAGCAGTCGTACTACGACCAGGTGCGCGGACTGATTGATGGCGGCGCGGATCTTCTTATTGTCGAGACCTGTCAGGACCTGTTGCAGACCAAGTCGGCGCTAGCCGCAATTTTCCAATACTTCGAAGAGATCAAACGCCGTGTGCCCGTGATTGCTCAGGTGACGATTGAGGCCTTCGGCACGATGTTGATGGGAACGGAGATTAGCGCGGCGCTAACCGCGCTTGAGCCCTTTCCAATCGACGTAATCGGCATGAACTGCGCGACTGGTCCAAAACAAATGAGCGAAAACGTTCGCTACCTTTGCCAGAACGCGACGCTGCCCGTTTCAGTGATTCCCAATGCCGGCATACCGGAAAATGTGGGTGGCCACGCTCATTATAAGGAGACGCCCGAGTCCCTCGCCCAGGACCTTGCACACTTTGCGCGCGACCTGGGCGTAAATATCGTCGGCGGCTGCTGCGGAACTACTCCCGCGCATTTGCGCGCGGTCGTAGAAGCGGTCAAAGACATTACTCCTGCAAAACGAATTAATGAACGGCTGGCAGCCGCGTCTTCCAACTTCATTCAACAACCTTACCGCCAGGAAACTTCGTTCCTAATCGTGGGCGAACGGGTTAACGCCAGCGGCTCAAGGAAGATGCGCGATCTTTTGGGCGTTGAAGACTGGGATGGACTGGTCTCGCTGGCGAAAGAGCAGGAGCGCGAGGGAGCGCACGTGCTGGATGTAAACGTCGACTTTGTCGGTCGCAATGGCGAGGCCGACATGCATGAACTCGCTTCACGTCTTTCTACCAACATCAAAATCCCGCTGATGTTCGATTCGACTGAATGGCAGAAGATGGAGGCGGGACTACAGCACGCAGGCGGCAAGTGCATTTTGAACTCGACTAATTACGAAGATGGCGTGACGCGTTTCACCAAAGTGATCGAGCTGGCCAAACAATATGGCGCGAGCGTAGTCATCGGTACGATCGACGAAGAGGGAATGGCACGTACTGCCAACGGAAAGTTTCAAATTGCTAAGCGCGCATTCGAACAGGCGACGGACGAATTAGGTCTGCCGGCGTCCGATATTTTTTTCGATTCGCTGGCGCTGCCAATTTCAACGGGCATTGAAGAGGACCGCCGCAATGCTTTGGAAACGATTGAAGGCATTCGCAGAATCAAGGCCGAGCTCCCTGGTTGCTTCACGATCCTCGGCGTCTCGAATATTTCTTTCGGCTTGAATCCAGCGTCGCGTGTGGTTCTCAACTCCGTTTTCCTGCATGACGCGGTCGAGGCCGGACTCGATGCGGCGATCGTCAACGCCAGCAAGATCGAGCCGCTGAATCGCATCGGCGAAAAAGAGCTGCAGGTTGCGCGGGAGTTGATTTACGACCAGCGCAAATTTGAAGGCGACGTCTGCACTTACGATCCGTTAACTGAGTTCACCAAACTCTTTGAAGGCGTATTCGCAAAGTCGAAGAAGAAAGCTTCGAAAGGCGAAACCGTCGAAGAGCGTCTTAAGAATCACATTATTGACGGCGAAAAGATTGGACTTGAAGATGAATTGCGGACCGCTCTGGAAAAGTATACGGCGCTCGACATCGTTAACAATATTTTGCTTGAGGGTATGAAGGTTGTTGGGGACTTGTTCGGTAGTGGCCAGATGCAGTTGCCTTTTGTGCTTCAATCGGCTGAAGCAATGAAGGCGGCCGTGCGTTTCCTCGAACCGTTCATGGAGAAAAAAGGCGGCGCCACGGCAAAAGGTACGATGGTGCTCGCGACTGTGAAGGGCGACGTCCACGATATCGGCAAAAACCTCGTTGACATCATATTGACCAATAATGGTTACAAAGTGATAAATCTCGGTATCAAACAACCGATCGAGAACATTCTCCAGGCGTATGAAGAACATAACGCCGACGCCATTGGCATGAGTGGCTTGCTCGTCAAGTCGACGCTCGTCATGAAAGAGAACCTTGAGTTGATGAACGAGCGGGGCATTAACGTGCCCGTTGTGCTCGGTGGGGCCGCACTGAATCGGCGTTACGTTGATGACGATCTCAGACCGCTTTATAAGGGCCAACTCTTCTACGCTCGCGACGCGTTTGCGGGTCTGCACACGATGGACAAGCTGGTCAGCGGCGCCAATGGACACGAAGCGCTGGCGGGCGACATCGCAAAAGCTTTAGCGGCGACGAAGGGCGACAATGGTGAGGACCTTGAAGATGTGGAGAACCTCGTCGGCGAGGAAGCAAAGCTTGGAATCCGCAAACCTGCACGACCGCGCGCTGTAGTTAGAACTGCCGGCGACGCTAGCCACACAACGCGCTCGAGTATTAGTAGTGATGTGCGAATTCCCCAGGCGCCATTTTTTGGATCGCGCGTCGTTAAAGACGCTTCGCTCGATGATGTGTTTTCGTTTGTAAACGAAACTGCGCTCTTTAAAGGACAGTGGCAGTTCAAGCAGGGCCGCAGGCCGCCGGAAGAATATCAAACGCTGGTACGCGAAACCGTTCGTCCGATTTACGAGGAGCTGAAACAACGCAGCAAGCGGGAACAATTGCTACTGCCGCAAGTTGTTTATGGTTACTTTCCCGCGCAATCATCAGGGAACGATCTGATCGTCTATCATGACGATCAAAAAACTGAA
>JBDUCB010000381.1:0-7729 GCA_040003695.1 bacterium | reverse complement strand
CGCGCGCGGTCCAAACTCCATGCGTCCCTGAAACCAGCCCACTACCAATCCGTCAGCTATGTCCTGCGCCGCGCGCTTGGTTACCTCTTCGTCGCTGTAAGTTTCGAATGGAAGCTTTCGGCTTTCGAGTTCCGCCCGAATTTCGTCGTTTGTAAACTCCGGCCCGGTGTAGGCGCCCAGCATGACTTCGCCACGCGGTAGTTTCAACAGACCGTTATGAATTTGATAACAGACTCCCAGCGCCGTGCCGCTGTCGCCGGCCGCGGGCTGCACGTATACGCGGCGAAACGGAGTGTTAAGGAGAATCTTGCCGTTCATTACCGAGTTGTAAGCGACGCCCCCAGACAATCCCAGATCGGTCAAGCCTGTTACCTCATGCAGATGATTGAGAATGTGAAAACCAACTTCTTCCAATCTCTGTTGCAGGCTGGCTGCAATGTCGCGCTCGCGATCGGTTAAAACAGCTCCAGGTTCGCGCGCGGGCCCAAAGGTTTGCACAAACGCGTCGGAAAATATGCGGCCAATGGTGGGCGAACCCTGGTCCCAGCTCATATCGACGCCCTCGGCATGATGACGGAAGTAGTCCAGGTCTAATTTGAATTTGCCGTCGGCTTCAGTTTTGATGATGTCGCGAAATTCAGGCATGAAACGCGGCCGGCCATAAGGCGCAAGTCCCATCACCTTTCCCTCATCGCCATAGTGTGGAAAGCCGAGAAACTGAGTCGTCGCCGTATAGACGATGCCGGTTGAATGCGGATATTCGACCTGGCCCAGGACATCAATCGCATTGCCATCGCCAATGGCCCACATCGTCGAGATGAAATCGCCAAAGCCGTCGATCGATAACAACGCAGCGCGATCAAATTGCGAGACGTAAAAGGAGCTGGCGAGATGGGCCCGGTGGTGTTCGATGTTATGAAACTGCGCCCGAATGCTGTTCTTACTAACGCCAAGGGCACGCGCCACATCATCCTTCAGGTCACGTACTTTCGCTGCGTTGCCCAGACGATCTCTTATCTGCCCAAAGATTCCCGGGCCGCGTCTGTTACCGTTCGGTTCTGTACTAAGTGCTGAGTACTGAGTACTCGCTTCCAAGTTCTGAGTGCTGAGCGGATCATCAGTGCTGAGTTCTGAGTACTGAGTACTGAGTACTTCCGTATCGCTGCCGTCTGCCGTCTGCCTACTGCCTCCTGGTCCTGCCTCCTGCCGACTGCGCCTGCCTCCTATTTCCTTCGCTGCTCGCGAGGCCGCAAAAAGAATCTTCTTGTGCAGGTGGGCCGAAGGGTCGCGCGATATGCCGATGTGGTCCACGTCTTCAATAGAAATCCCGGCCGCTTCGAGACAATAGCGCACCGCTGCAGCAGGAAATCCCGCGCAGTGCTTCACGCGATTGAAGCGCTCTTCTTCAGCCGCCGCCACGATGCGGCCATCTTTGATTAAGGCCGCCGCCGCGTCCCCGTGATATGCGTTGATTCCAAGTATGATCATAAGAATTGAAAGCGCAGAGAGCTAAGAGCGAAGCGCAGAAGTCAGAGATCAGAAGTCAGAGATTAGAGCTAAAGGAAAAGAGCAAAGAGCTAAGCGCAAAGCAGGCAAGCGATCCACGAAATCACACGAAACAAATCAAACTATGCTAATGAGATTTCGTGTCGCTTTGTGCTGGTTCGTGTACTTTCGTGGATCGTGCAATTTTGTTTGGGAGCAAGAGTCGGGAGAAAATAGCAAAGTGCCGGTTAGCCTTCAAGCCGCGGATTAACGCGGATGCGCGCGGATTAAGACAGCCACTCTGCAGTCAGCTAGTCCTCTGCCTTCTGCTTTGCCTACTATCTTCCGCTTTCTGATCTATTCTTTTTTCAGATCCGCGCTTATCCGCGTTAATCCGCGGCTGATCTATTCGAGGTGTTTTTTCGCCCACTCATTCAAAACGTAAAGACTCCACGGTCGCGACCAACTCGTTTTGCCTTCCAGGTAGTCCTGCCAAACGTGCCGCGTCTCTTTCGCATCGAGCACTTCGCGCAACGCCGGCGACAGTTCTGATAGTCCACTTTCAACACTCGCCTTCAATGGACCACGCAGCCACTCCGCCCATGGAAATGTGAAGCCCCGCTTCGTTTGCTTTACGACCTCAGACGGCAAGACATCGCTGAGCGCCTCAACCAGCAGCGCCTTGGGAATTCCCTTCTTAAGTTTCGCTGCAGCGGGCAAGTGCGTCACAAACTCGACCAATGGATGATCCAGGAACGGCACACGCACTTCCAGCGAATGCGCCATGCTCATCGAGTCAGTGTCTCGCAGCAGCGTGTTCACCAGATAAGATCGCGCTTCCATGCAGGTGACGGCAGCGAAAGCGTCGAGTTCTCGGGCCTGCAACGCAGTCTCAGTAAGCCACACGTGCCAGGGCGCCATCGCGCCGTTACCTTTATAGCCTCCGAGCAAAGCAGCAACCTGAGTTGGCGTGAAAAGATTGCGGCCAAAATAGAATGCATCAGGCAATCCTTCGCCGCTATTCAATAAGGCTGTCAGTTTGCGCGCGGCATCACCCGACACAAAGCGCCCGCCTGCTCCGGCCACGGCTGAGGCCACCGCAGTTCTAATGTTTCGCGGCATGTTACCGCCGATTGCAGCCAGCCGTTGAAAATGCGCGGTGCGGCGAAAGGTGCTGTAACCACCAAAAACTTCGTCGCCGCCAAGACCTGAGAGCGCCACCTTCAACCCCGCCTGGGCCGCCCCCCAGGAAACAAAATATGTGTTAATGCCATCCATGCTCGGCTGATCGAGCGCGCCCACCGCTTCATTCAAGCGGGACAACATCTCGTCGCCGTTAAGCATTAGCTCCTGATGCCTTGTGCCAAACGTTTGGGCAGTCCGTCGCGCGATCTCGGCCTCGCTAAATTCTTTTTCAGGAAACGCGACGGTGAAAGTATGAACTCCAGCAGCTTCGCGACTGGCGAGTGCCGCCAGCGCGGTGGAATCGATACCACTACTAAGAAAAACGCCGACAGGCACATCGGCGATCAAATGCTTGCGCACACTGTCTTCCAACAATGTCCGCACGCGCGCCGCCGAATCTTTACCATCGCTCTTCCGCATGCGGGCCGCCGGGTCCTTAGCGTCGGTTTTTCTCGCATGCCCATTACGTCCGACAGACGCTGGTCCTTCTCCGGGTCTCCGCGTCTCTGCGTCTCCGCGTCTCGTTCCTCCCTCGTCTGCAATGTTCCAATAACTTTGCGGACTAATAGCAGCGTTCGCGTCACCCAGGTTTATAGTCATCCGGTGGCCGGGTGGAATTGAGAAGACGCCATCAATCAACGTCATCGGTTCGCTGACTGAGCCAAATAAGAGATAACTTTCCACCGCCGTTTTCGAGAGTCGTCGCGGCACCACACCACTTGCCAGCAACGTGCGAACTTCCGATGCGAACAAGAAGCGCGTGGCAGTTTCGGGTTTCGAGTTTCGCGTTTCGAGTTGCGCGGCGGCAGTCGAGTTTCGGGTGTCGGAAATGAATGTCGAATTGCGAATTTCGGATTTCGGGTTTCTCTGTGCAACCTTTGTGCTCTCTGTGTCTCTGTGGTGAGCGTCTGTGGGTTCTTCAACTCGAAACTCGGAACTTGAAACTCGAAACTCGTCGTTTTCCGCGTAGTAGTACAACGGTTTAATGCCTAGCCGGTCGCGCGCAAGAAATAGCGTGCCCGCTTCACTGGGACCGCGGGCGTCCCCGCCCGCTCTTAGTTTTTCTCTTCCAACACTTTGCTCTTCGCTCTTTGCTCTTAACCCTTCGCCTTCTGTCTTCTGCTGGAGTTCGTTCTGACTTCTGACCTCTGACTTCTGACTTGTGCTTTCTGACCTCTGACTTCTGCTCCGCCCGTCCCAAACGGCGATCGCAAACATGCCTTCAAACCGTTCGACGCACTCTGCGCCCCACTCTTCGTATGCATTGACCACTACCTCTGAATCCGACCGCGTACGGAACGTGTGCCCACGATCCTCCAGTTGCTGACGCAACTTCTGGAAGTTATAGATCTCGCCGTTAAGCACAGCGCCGACCTTGCCATCTTCATTGAAGACCGGTTGATGCCCCCCATCGATGTCGATGATGCTCAGCCGCGTCATGCCTATCGCCAGCGTGCCTCTGCTCTCTGACTTCTGACCTCTGATTTCTGACCTCTGACCTCCGAATTCCGCAATTCCCTCGTCGTCCGGTCCACGATGGTGCATAGCGGGTGTCATACGCTGCACAATCGCCGCCGCATCCCCAGAACCAGTCCAATCAATTACGCCGCAAATTCCACACATAAATAAGTGCTAAGGGCGAAGCTCTAAGGGCGAAGCGCTATTCTCATCGCTTCTTGCCTCTTGGCCCTTTGCGCGCTGCTCCTTGCCCGCTGCCCTCTGCCCGCTGCCCTTTGCTCTTTGCGTTCTGATGCTTTCGCTTTTCTGATTCGTGTTATCCGCGTTTATCTGCGGCTGAATTTCTGCGTTCAGCGGCACGAGCGATTCGTACAGCAGCTCCATCGCGGCGACTGGTTCTTCCCAGGAAAGATTTCCGGCCACGCCGGGGGCCCCTGCTCTGAGTTGACTCAGTAAGCTCTTGTCGGCAATTAACAGCTTCAGCCCGTCACGCAAAGCTTCGACGCTACAGGCGACTACCAAGCCTGCGCTTCCTTTAACTAATGGCGCGATACCGCATTCGTCTGTCACCAGCACCGGCGTTCCACAGGCGATGGCTTCAGCCGCGACGTTTCCAAAACTCTCATAGCGCGAAGGCAGAACCACAAAGTCGGCATCGACAAACGCCTGGAGTTTCTCCAAGCCATAAAGCGGGGCGCTTAGCGTCACGCGATCGCGAAGCTGTAATTCATCGATCAACTTTTTCACTTCATGCGAACAACCGTCCGCGTCGTCAGGACCGGCAATTACCAAATGCGACTTGCTGTCGACCTGGGCAAAGGCCTTTACCAGCAAGTCGAGTCCCTTGATGAATGACAATCGCCCCAGAAAGACCACCAGCGGTATATCAAGCGCGATATTGTGCTCTGCGCGAAAGGCGCCGCGCCGAGGGAGTGTCTTGAAGTCGTCCAAATCAATACCGTTTCGCCGCACTACAATCTTCGAATCGCTTAGACCTCCTGCAATCAACTCAGTGCGTTCAGTCTCAGAAGTGGCAATGACAATTTGCGCGCCTGCAAACAATCCGTTACCGACAAGCTTCCGGTAGAGATTCTTCTTTCTTTGGCTGCGCACTTTTGGACCAAACATACCGAGCGGCTCGAGAATATATGGAATGCCACGGCGCCGGCAGAACCAACCCACCGTCGAGCCCAACAGATCGTAGAGACCGTAAATATGGACCACATCAAAGTCGCGCAGGCGGTTGGCGCAGAAGCGCAGGATGCCGGGATTGATTGTAGTTGCGCGGTAGCTTTGCAAGGTGCGCAGATAAACTGTTTCAACTCCGTGATCATTAACTTCCCATCCTGATTTCTGACCTCTGCTCTCTGACCTCTCCTCTTCCCCTTCTGCCTTCTCCGCTCCCTCTGACCTCTGACCTCTGATCTCTGACTTCTGCCCTCTGTCCGCTGTCAACACCGTCACTTCATGGCCGCGCTCCACTAGTGCCCGCGCGATCGCGCGCACCTTTGCCGGCGGCCCTCCCTTACTGAGATAAGGAAAATAAGTTTGCGTGATTTTCAGGATGCGCACGAAAGGAAAAGTTCTAACTACGCTTGCGGAGCACAACAAAAAGGCTCGACCTGAAAGATGCAAACAGCTCCGCGGAGTTAACCACGCGCTCATAAGCAGTAAACAGCAGAAACAAAAGCCGCGAGCTCATCCCGTAAGAAGGTTCTTTTTCAACCAGCCGCAATGTCTCAACCTCGAATCCGATCTTACGCGCCATCTTTTGAATCTTCGCCCGCGAATTAAGCCTGTAGCGTGTCGGATAAGGATCATGTCCCTCAATAGCTCTCAATTTATTTGCAGTCTTAAGGTGAAACGAATGTGGAGTCAGCCTCGATACTATCGCTGTATAGTGAAGTCTATTTGGCGTTCGGAAAATGTAAACGCCACCCGGCTTTAGCACGCGCCACACTTCAGTCAGGTGTTCGACTGGCCGTTCGAGATGTTCGCAAACGTAATTAGAGACGCAAGAGTCAAACGTAGCCTCAGCAAAGGGAAATCGGTTGTTGAAAATAGCAGACGTTTTAAGAGCCGAGTTTTGCAGAACCTCAGGATCGATATCTATGCCGTGCAGTTCGCCAAGTGATTGGAGGTAATGACTCGTATCGTTTGACGGTCCGGAACCAATTTCCAGGATCTTTCCGCTACAGTTCTCCTTTAAAATCTGAAAAAAGTCTCGAGTCCCGTCTCTTCTCCACGAGGTTTGAGGATAAAACCTTTCGAGATAGATCTGCTGCCAGTCCATTCGGTCGCGGCTAGTTTGTAATTCTTGTGCTTTTATATTGCGCACTCCAGTGAGACTCTTTTTACTCGGATACAGTGGCGGGAATTGCCGAAAAGGAATCGCCCGCGCGTTTCATCTCAAGCGTTGCACGATCGCCATCATTTAGTACTTTGTCATAGGCATCGAGAAAAATCTTCCCCGCTGCCGCAAGCGAGAATCGCTCTTCTGCCACCCTGCGCCCTTCCCTTCCCATGTGCTCGCGCAAAGCGGGATCTCGGAGCAGCTTCTCCATGGCATTAGCAAGAGCATTGGCATCACCGATTGGTGTGAGGAGTCCGGTCTGTCCTTCAGCTATCGCCGTGGCTGGACCACCGCAATCCGTGCTCACAACCGCTAGACCGCTGGCCATCGCTTCAAGAATGACGATTCCTAATCCTTCCTCATCGGAAGAAAGCACAAAAAACGATGCGTTACGATAAAGCGTTGCCAGCTCTTCGCCTCGCTTTGGTCCAATCAGCTTTACCTTGTTTCCGATCCCCAAGTCTTGCAGATTCCGTTGCGCGTCATCGGAAGGCGGGTCCCCAATCAAATACAAGTCCGGTACTTCACTTACTCGGCTGCACAACTGGGCATACGCTTCGAGCAGCAGTCTCACATTCTTGCGTGCATCCGAGAACCTGGCAACGCAAAGGATGTAATCCGCCGAAGGGTTTTCCGTTGGACGAAATAGCTTTGTATCGACGCCGCAAGGTGCCAGCGAAACCTTGTCCCACCCAGCAGTCACTTTGATTGCATCCTGAGTATATTTACTAAGCGCAAATATCCGGTCAGCTCTTCGCAACCCGCGCTCCTCATATCGCTCAGTCAAAGGAACCATGAGCGATGACCAGACCCGCCGTGAGCGTGAGCCCTCTCGTAAGCGACTTGCACGATCGGCCCGCGTGGTAGTTGCTGTCCATAAAAACACTGGCTGCTTTATGTTTTCCGCGACGCAAACCCAGGGCGGGCTACCCACCACAAATTGGACGATGTCGTATTGCTTTAGCTTCTCGTCAAGCAACCGTCGGGGCCGGTATCGTTGAAACTCAAGTTCACTGCCCCAGACGCCAACGTGATCGAAAGCCTCGTCACGCCACACTGCGTTTTCGATAATTGGGCGCCGGAGCCACGTAGAAGGCGAAGAGAGACGTAAACTGGCCCGATCGGAAATGGACGTGGCCAAAGAAATAAGATCCGATTCATATCGACCTGATTCGCGCAGGGTCTGATGAAGAAACGTGATCATCGTCGGCAACCCGCCAACGAGCGACATTTCATGGGTTATAAGAG
>JBDUCB010000330.1:0-7759 GCA_040003695.1 bacterium | reverse complement strand
AAAGGCATCTGGGACAGTTTGGCGAAGGGGTCTACGATGAAGTCATTCTGGCGGCGACAACTTTGTCTTCCACAAAAACGGGGGCATTGATCGTAATCGAGCGCAATGTGGGATTGAAAAACATCATCGACGGCGGCGTGAAGCTCGATGCCGAGCTCAGCTACGATTTGCTGATCAGTATTTTCAATACGGAATCGCCGCTGCACGATGGCGCGGTAATAGTGCGCCGTCATCGGGTCGCGGCGGCTTCATGCTTTCTACCCCTGACACTTAATCCGCGTCTTTCGCGCGAACTCGGCACCCGTCATCGCGCGGCGCTTGGCGTCACGGAAGACACGGACGCGGTGGCGGTGGTTGTTTCAGAAGAGTCGGGTTTGATTTCCATTGTGCAGCGCGGTGAAATCAAGCGCGGACTAGACGCGCCCAAACTGCGCGCCGCTATTTCGCAAGCGCTTGAGGTTTCGCCGAAGCGCGATAAGGATCGAGACCACGACAAGCCGGCGAGCCCGGAAGCGGAAACTGAAGAAGTCGCGTCAGTTTGATCATGTGATCGAAACGGCGAATTTGAAATCCAACCTGGCGATCTGAAATTTCGCGCTGTTAAGGTTAGCTATGCCTTTTCAGGATATTGACGACGAAGCAGACGTCACTCCGATCCCGAGGCCACCCTCGGCATTTGAGCGAGGCTTGCGCAGAGTGTTCCTTGAGGACTGGGGTCTGAAACTTTTGGCCCTCGTAATCACGCTTGCACTTTGGCTGGCGGTGACTGGCCAGAACACGCCCGTCACACTTCGTGTGTCCGGTGTGCAGCTAAATTTTCTGAGGCATGAAGGTTTGGAAATCAGCAATGAACTGCCATCGACCATCGAAGTAGTGCTGACGGGCAGTCCAGGCAAACTTGATCGCATTGGTCCGCGCGATCTGGTGGCAACGATTGATATCAGCGATCAGAAACCGGGCGAACGTATCGTGCGTCTGTCGCGCGATCGCGTGCAAATGGATTTGCCCGAGGGCGTTACCCTGCAGGGTTTTCATCCGGCAACACTTCCGATCCGGCTTGAACCAAGACTTGAAACGCAACTAGACGTCGAAGTTAAGTTTGAAGGCACGCTGCCCGAGGGCTTTGAACTAGCAAGCTACACGGCGACTCCAGCAAAAGTTCGGCTGCGTGGGCCAGCCGACCGCATAAATGCCCTGCACAAAGCCCTGACAGAAACAGTGTGGCTTGACGGGAAAAAGGAAAGCTTCAATTTGTCAAACGTCGCCATAAACATTCCGGACCCGAGGGTTGACGTGCTCGATCCAACCGTCGATATTCATGTAGAAATTGTCGAGAAGAAACACGGTGATACTCACCTGACTTTCGTCACCGCAACGGATCAACCTTCCTGGCCTGGTGCGCTGCACGCGCTCATGGTTAATTCGTCTGCAATTACCTCTGCTCGGCACTGATGAAGAAACTTTTCGGCACTGATGGCATGCGCGGCGAAGCCGGGAAGTTTCCCCTCGATGCGGCCACGGTCGAGATTGTCGGTTCGTCCCTTGCCAATCATCTGCAAGAAAAAATCGGCCGCGCGCCTTTGATTGTTGTCGGCCGCGACACGCGTGAATCCGGGCCCTGGCTTGAGCAGGCCCTCGCTCGGGGCGCGATGGCGGCGGGGGCCCAGGTGAAATCAGGTGGCGTTATCACTACGCCCGGTGTCGCTTATCTCGCGCGCGCTCTTTCCGCCGACGCGGGTGTTGTGATCAGCGCCTCGCACAATTCATATCAGGACAACGGACTGAAAATGTTTGCACCGCAAGGAAGAAAGCTGGATGAAGAGACTGAGCGACTGATCGAAGACGATATCTTTTCCAGAGCAGAACAGGGGCGTGCAGATGCCGGCAATGATGCCAATCAAACTTCTACGGACGATACATGTTCGACCGGAGCCGAATCGTTGCAATCGCGTTATCTCGACTTCCTCGCAAACGAAATCGGCCACGGGCTTTCGCTCTCGGGAATCAAACTCGTAGTTGATTGCGCCAATGGCGCTGCGTCAGCGCTTGCCCCAGCCCTGCTAAAACGACTTGGCGCGAATGTGGTTCCCATCAACAACACGCCCGACGGTCGCAATATAAATCTCAACTGCGGATCGCTACACACCGAACAACTACAGTCGGAAGTGCTGAACCAGCATGCTGACCTTGGCGTAGCATTTGACGGTGACGCCGATCGTTCGCTCTTCGTCAATGCGCAAGGGCAGCTCGTAAATGGCGACGGTAGTTTGTGGGTGCTCGCAAATTACCTGCAGGCACGCAACCAGCTAAAAAATAAAACCGTCGTCGCCACAGTCATGAGCAATGTCGGTCTTGAGCTGGCCTTGGAATCGCGCGGGATAAGTTTGGTGCGCACAGATGTGGGCGACAAATATGTCCTGGATGAACTGTTGCGAAGCGGCGCAACATTGGGCGGCGAACAATCGGGACACATCATTCTGCCAAGAGTAAGCCTGGCCGGCGACGGCCTGATTACGATGCTCTACATGTTGCGGGTCATTGCTGAAGAACGAAAATCTTTGCAGCAATTGACCGAAGGGTTCAGGGTGTTTCCGCAAATACTTGTCAACGTGAAGGTGCAGCAGAAGCGCCCTTTCGAAGAGTTTGCCGGTATTCGCGACGTTGCCCGGAAGATCGAAGACGAGCTTGGTTCGCGCGGGCGTTTGCTGTTGCGTTACTCCGGCACCGAAAGCTTGGCACGGGTGATGATTGAGGGTGAGAGCCAGGCGCAAATTGAAAAGTTTGCGCACCAGCTTGGGGCTGTGATCGAACAAACTCTCGGCTAACTTCAGCCGTCACAATCGTAAAGATTTTACTCGCAAACTCTGCAACAATTACACTCTCAGCGGGCGAAGATGGGGGCCTGTTTTCTTCCATTTTCCTAAGAATTATGAAGAATCTCTGTAAATCAACCCCTAACACTTTCTTAACAACAACTATCTTGCACGGCATGCGCGTTGCGATGTATATTGTGGGGCAAGAGAGACGGTTGGTGAATCCTCCGTCTCAAGTGGTTGCTGGGGTGAGGACAGTGACCACGAATATGGATGGGCGCGATGTACTCCCACGTTTGTCGCGCCCATTCGCTTTTTGATCCAACCTTCCCAGACGAAATTCCGACAAACGCAGCGTGCTAGAATGCGCACTCCCTGGTGAGCGCTGGTTGGTCCACGCCACTATAAAAGCAAACAGGAGTTTGGCATTGCAGCGATTGCAAGTTAAGGTCCCGACGCAATCCCTCAACTACGAAATCATAATCGGGCGCGGGATTCTTTCCACTACGGGAAAAAAGATTCGGCAACGCCTCGGCCGCCGCGCGCAGCGTCTGGCACTCATCTCAAATAAAAAAGTTTTCAATCTTTACGGTTCAGTAGTAGTCGAAAGTCTGGAAGCTAGCGGATTTCAGGTGCCATGCTGGCTGATGGGTGATGGCGAACGCTACAAATCACTCGATACAGCGAAAGCGGCGATACAGTTCCTAAGCGATCACGGCATCGAACGCTCTGATGGAGTACTGGCTTTTGGTGGTGGAGTTACGGGAGACCTCGCCGGATTTGCAGCCGCAATTTACCTGCGCGGCGTCCCTCTAGTGCAAATTCCCACCACACTAGTTGCGCAAATCGATGCTTCAATCGGCGGAAAAGTTGGCGTTAATCTTCCCTTGGGGAAAAATCGCGCGGGCGCATTTCACCAACCGGCCGCTGTCATTGCTGATCTTGAAACCCTTAAGACACTCCCCGACCGCGAGCTGACCGCCGGTTGGTGCGAATGCATCAAGCAGGGAGCGATCGCCAGCAGGAAACTTTTCAAACAGACGACCGACTATCTTTCGCAAATAAAAGGTAAGGGAGTAGCAGTTTCGCCTCAGCTCGAAAATCTTATTGCGGCTCACTGTGCCTTTAAGGCTTCAATCGTAAAAGTGGATGAACGAGAAGATCCTGCCCACACGGATCGACGTTCGCGCCGAATACTGAACTTTGGACACACCATCGGACATGCGTTGGAGCAGTTGACTGGTTATCGGCGCTTTCGTCACGGTGAAGCTGTAGGGCGTGGGATGCTGGTGGCGGGCGAACTTTCGAAAAATCTAGGCCTACTCGATCGATCGGAGTTAGAATTACTGCGAGCGGGCATTCGTCTTTGTGGGCCATTGCCCTTAGCGGACGATCTTGACAGCGGCGCGATCCTGAGTGCGCTCACACATGATAAGAAAAGCGCGGGCGGCCAGGTACAATGGGTTCTGCTGGAGCGAATCGGTCGGCCGCGGATGGTCAGCAGCAAAGAAATTGATCCCGCGACTTTAAGGACGTCGATTCGAGATGCCTGGCGAAAAGAGTAATCCGGCTTGAGGGATTTTTGATGAATACGAATGGGAAAAAATCGCAACGGGGTAGTGCTCGACTGAAATTCATTCTGGTCATGGCGATCATTGCCTCTGTGGCATACATCGGATACATGTTCCTTCCCGTCCTCTATCAGGCGTATTTATTTAAGGACCTGATGCAGCACAATGTTGACGTCGCTTCTGCACAAGGTTACCAGCCGGCATGGGTAAAAGATCAGTTGGTTAAAAGCGCGCCGGAATATGGCGTGCCTGCGGACGCAGTAATTAATCCAACTCAACGCGATAATCGGATTGAAGTCACTGTACAATTTGTAAAACCGATTGAGTTTCCCGGCTATACTTACCAATACAATTTTGATTACACGGCAAAGAGCACTGCTTTTTTGACTTTTAAGTAAGGCACACGCATTTTCCCTGGTAAACAAAGGCGCCGAAGATTCGATCTTCATCGCCTTTCGTCGTGTCAGTTGAACTTTATCGCTGCGTATTTTCGAGGAAGGCCTTGAGCTTGCGCGAACGCGATGGATGACGCAGCTTGCGCAACGCTTTGGCTTCAATTTGCCGAATGCGTTCGCGAGTGACCGCAAAATGCTGGCCCACTTCTTCGAGTGTATGTTCCGACCCCGTAGTCCCTAAACCAAACCGCATCTTGATCACTTTTTCCTCGCGCGGCGTAAGCGTTGCCAGGACTTCGTCCGTGATCTCGCGCAGGTTGGAAGCAACCACCGCGTCCGCCGGATTCAAAATTGACTTGTCTTCGATGAAATCCCCGAGATGCGAATCCTCTTCTTCACCGATCGGTGTTTCGAGTGAGATGGGCTCCTGAGCGATCTTCAGAACTTTGCGGACTTTGGAAACTGGGATGTCCATCTTGGCGGCAATCTCTTCGCTGGTCGGTTCGTGTCCCAGCTCCTGGACCAACGCGCGGGACGTTCGGATGAGCTTGTTGATAGTTTCAATCATGTGCACCGGAATGCGAATGGTGCGCGCCTGATCGGCAATGGCGCGAGTGATCGCCTGCCTGATCCACCAGGTGGCATAAGTGGAAAATTTGTAGCCCCGTCGCCATTCAAACTTATCCACCGCCTTCATCAAACCAATGTTGCCTTCCTGAATCAGATCGAGAAACTGAAGGCCGCGATTCGTATACTTCTTGGCGATGGAGACAACCAGACGCAGGTTCGCTTCTACCAGTTCACGCTTCGCCTGTCCGGTTTGTTGTTCACCAACCACGATCGCTTGTAGCGCTCGTTTGATTTCGACCGGACTGACGTGGTGGACGCTTTCAATCTGCTGCAAATGTTTTTTTGCCGCTGCGATGCGACGCTTGAAATCTTTTTGATCGTCAGCTTTGATGCGCTTGCGATTTAGTTTCTCATTAAAGCTGTCAATCTCGCGCTCGGCATCGCGTACTTCTTTCTGGACAGCACGAATGGCGTTAATCAAACGCTGGCGCGCGCGCTCAGTTATGTTGAGTCGCCCTATTTCCTGAGCAATCTCCAACCTCATGCGCGCGACTTTGCGCCGTAGCCGCATTACCTTTTTGCTTTTCTTGCCACGCAAAGCTTTCTGTTCTTCGCTTAGTTTTTCCCAGTCTTTCAACCCGTGCTTAAAAAGCTTGCGAATATTCTCGATGCCTTCGATGGTCCAGGTTCTGTATTCCTCGGCCTTGTCTTCATCACCGGTCAGCTCCGCCTGTTCCGAGAAGATGACAATCTCGCGAATATTCGCAGCATCCGACTGCAGTTCATCACCGATTTTTAGGAGTTCTTTGACGGCAATTGGCGAGCGCGAAATTGCTTTTTGAGTCTTTAGTTGGCCCCGCTCGATTCTTTTGGCAATGGCCACTTCGCCCTCACGCGTCAAGAGCGGCACCACTCCCATTTCTCGCAGATACAAACGAACCGGATCGTTTGTCTTTTCAAGTGCGCCTGCTGAAAGGTCGAGTTCGACATCCTGATCGACGCCATCCTCGTCTTCTCCCGCTATCGCGGCTGCTTGTTCAAGCAATCTTTCATCAGAATCGCCAACCGGGATGTTTGAGCCTTCGAGTTTTTGCAGGACGTCTTCAATGTCGTCGGGTGAAACGACGTTGTCAGGCAGTTCGCGATTCAGATCGTCGAAGGTGAGATATTTTTTGTCGCCGCCCAGCTCGAGCAGACGCTCCATTACATCGTCACGATCTTTTTCTTCAGTACTCAAATTTCTAACCCCGGAAATAAACTGCCGATTGCGAGGCTGTGAGAAAGGTCAAAATAAAATTCAATAACTCATGAGCGATTGCAAGCGATCGAAACCAACTCTATTAGCCTTGCATGGCCTGCGCCTGAGGCAACAACGTGCTTCGCCGGCGGGTCAGCTCGACTTGCTCGGTCGAAAGTTTATCCCTGAGCTCGGTTGATCCGTTTCGCTCTGCAGCTTCCATTTCCGCCTTCAAATCATCAATGCGCCGGTCCACTTGCATTAATCGCAAAGCATTAATACATCTTTGCGCTGATAACTCGCGCAATTCCCTCTTTTCAGATTCAACATCTTCCGGCACGTTCATCAAGAGCGCCGGCAGGAAATCAGCGATTGGATCTCCTTGAGTGCTGCGGCTAAGAAAGTCGAAATCAACAGCGGCGCCGCTGTGTTCACTTTCCACCAGCGCGCGAAAGATGGCGGCAGTGGACAGGTCGTCGTAATCTTCCGGTTCTAAGCGAGAAAGAAACTGATGACGCAACTGCTCATCCGCAATCAGCAGTTCCAAGAGTTGCTCTTCCGCGTCTGTCGGCTTGACCTGAGCGCGTCTTGCAATTTTTTGCTCGGTGCGCGCGCTGTCCGGACCAAGTCTCAGCGAATGCCACAGCTCACGTCGCAACGCGGCATCGGATATCCGCAGCGAATCCATTGCGATGTCAAAATATTCGCGCTTCTGAATGCGGCTGCGAACAGCGCGTATGTAAGGTAGCACTTCTTCAACAGCATCGGCTTTCTCGGCAGGCCGATGAAGATTTCGATCGCGCACGGCCTGATCGATCACAAATTGAATGTGGGATTGGGCCTCGCCGCGCTGCCGTTGATACTCAACAACACCAGACCTTCTAATGAACTCATCCGGATCAGCATCGTCCGGAAGCACTAGCACTTTTACTTCTAAATCTTCCGCCAGCAGTATTTCGATCGCTTTTTTGGCCGCCTGCACACCGGCGGGGTCGCCATCATAATTGACCACAACTTTGCGGGCAAACCGTCCCAACAATTTCACTTGATCAGCCGTCAGCGCCGTGCCCAAACTTGCCACTACGTTCCGAATACCAAATTGAAAAGGCACAACGAGGTCCAAAAAACCTTCAACCAGAATGGCAAAACCCTGGCGCCGAATCTCATCACGCG
>JBDUCB010000148.1:0-7790 GCA_040003695.1 bacterium | reverse complement strand
CAGGACCGGCAACAGATTTCCATGACCAAGCGCAACGGCAAGAACACGCCGATCCAGGGCACGAGCGCCGACATTCTCAAACGCGCGCTGCGTCTGTTGAACGCGGAGCTACGCGACACGAACGCGCAGATTGTTAACATCATTCATGATGAAGTCGTGGTCGAGGCGGACGCGGACGAGGCTGAAGAGATTGCGGAAAAAGTGGAGCGCACCATGCGCGTCGCCGGCGAAGAGTATGTGAAGACTGTGCCGGTGAAAGTGGAAACCGAGATCGCGGATGAATGGGTTAAATGAATCGGAATGACGAATGCAGTATGAAGCAAACTGATTTACCGGGCGTGTCTTAGTTTGGTTTCGTGTTTTGCTTCACGATTGGAACGATCCACGAAGTCACACTAAACGGCACGAAAAAAACTAGTTCCGCTTCGTGTATTTTCGTGGATCGTTTTACGTGGCAAGCCGCAATTTCTGAAAATAAAGACATCACGATGCACGTAATTAAGAAGCTTTGCCTCGACCTCCGTCTTCATCCTTCATCCTTTCCAGCGCGGCGTCGCCAGATGAAGTAGATCGGAATTCCGCTTAGAACCAGCAAGTAACCGATGCCGGAAGTCTGCGCCTTCAAAAGAGCCAAATCGATTACCAGTAGCAGCGCGAGCCCAATGTAGATTAAGGGCACGACCGGATAACCAAAGGTGCGATAGGGACGATCGAGTGTCGCAGCCTTGCGACGCATGACGATCACTGCTCCAACCATCAGCGCATAAAAAACCAAATCCGCGGAAACTATGTATTCAAGTAGTTGCGTGTAGACATTGCCGTACGGATCTTCACCGGGGGCTGGATTTGTTTTTATTGTCCGCGGCAGCGTCAACAGCGATGCCCAAATGCCCTGCACAATTAACGCGACTGCCGGCACGTGCTTTGAATTCAGAATAGCAATGCGCGAAAAAAACAGGCGGTCACGCGCCATTGCGTAATACACGCGCGCTCCAGCGAGAATTAGGCCGTTGTTGCAACCAAAGGTCGAGATCATGATCGCTACGGCCATCAGGATCGTTCCCGGTCGCCCAAAAACGGCCTGCATCGTCGCAGTTGCAACGCTGTTCTGCGGCTTCTGAATTGTGGCGAGCGGAAGCGTTACGATATATGCAACATTGGTGAGCAGATAAAGAGCGACCACCGCAAGACACCCGATGAGCAAAGCGCGCGGCAAGTTGCGTCCGGGATCGCGGATCTCGCTTCCCGTGAACGTCACGTTGTTCCAGGCCGATTGCGCGAATAGTGGTCCAACCATTGCCAGACCCAACAACATCAGCAACGCGCTCGTGCCGGTCGTGGTCAGACCAGGCTGGACCACCTGCGGGTTCCAACCGTTCGCGACTGGGTGCCACCAATCTGAAGTATAGGCGGCGCTGTTACTATTCCAACCCAACAACAAACCAACCAGGATCAGGCCAGCGAGCGCGGCAGTCTTAGTCAGGGTAAACGTATTTTGAATGAGCTTGCCGGTTTTGAGACCGCGCGTATTTGTAGCAGTCAACAGCAGAATTAGAATGATAGCGACGAGCTGCGCAGTGGAAAGACTGATAGCGTAACTTCCGAACAGATGAATTGGCACGACGATGTAATGCGATTCGGAAATCTGCGGCGCAAGCACACCCATGAAGCGTGCAAAGGCGACTGCAACCGCGGCGATAGTGCCGGTTTGAATGACCAGCAATAGCGACCAGCCGAAAAGGAATCCAGCCGCTGGTCCATACGCCTCGCGCAGGAAGACGTACTGTCCGCCCGCGCGCGGCATCATCGCCGCCAGCTCGGCACAGCAAAGCGCACCGGTGATGGTTAGCAGGCCGGCAAGCGCCCACGCAGCCAGTAACCAGCCAGGCGACGCTACCAGTCGCGCCGACTCGGCCGAGGTGATGAAAATTCCCGAGCCGATCATCGACCCGACGACAATCATGCTGGCGTCGAGCAGGCCGAGACCGCGGACGAGTTTTGGAGAAGAACTGTCAGCCGCTTCACTCATGAATTCGTGTGGGTATAGTTGTAGGGAGGGTTTGATGTCAAGAAATAGTTTTTGGGACTATCAGGAGCGCCGAAGGCGCAAAGTGCAATAGCCAGGGGCGAAGCGAAGGCGAGGCCCCCGGTTCAAGTCAAGAGAAGGACCTTGGCCCCGAAGGGCGACGGAGATTTCCTCCCGCAATTCTATTTCGCGCCTTCAGCGCTCAGAACCATTCTTAGCAGATACCATCCTGGGCCGTTGGCCCAGGCTTCCACAGTTCGTGCCTTTGGCGCTTCCAAAATGGAAACCGTTTGTTGATTATGATGAGCCGAAGAACACCTTGCTTGACACTCCTCGCGACGCACAATAGTCTTGGCTGCTTGAAACCTCAGCAATAGTTTTAGTTTATCCAGACTGATTAAGGAACAACAGATTACATGGTCAAGGAACAAATAATTGCTGCAATAAAAGCAAAACGCGTGCATATCGGCGTGGTTGGCCTGGGCTACGTTGGCTTGCCGCTGCTTGCGGAGTTCGCTCGCGCCGGATTTCAAGCCACTGGATTCGAAGTTGACGCCGGCAAAGCGGCACAGATCAACGGCGGTGATTCATACATCAGCGATGTGCCTGCATCAGCCGTTAAAGAACTTGTCGAGAACAAGCGACTCAGCGCGACCACCGACTTTAACTATATTAAAGATTGCGACGCCGTCATAATTTGTGTGCCCACTCCCTTGCGCAAAACAAAAGAGCCGGACGTCTCTTACATTCTTGCTGCCGCCGAAGAGATCAAGAAACGCCTGCATCACGGGCAACTGATTATCCTCGAGTCGACCACATATCCCGGTACCACCGACGAAGTGTTATTGCCGATGTTTGAAGAAACTGGATTGAAACTCGACGAGGATTTCCTGTTGGCGTTTTCGCCTGAACGAGTCGATCCGGGCAATCCGCAGTTTCAAACGCACAACATTCCGAAGGTCGTGGGCGGGGTCACGCCTGCTTCAACCGAAGTTGCCGCGTTTCTCTATTCGCAAATCGTAAAAGATGTGCACGCAGTCAGCTCAGCCCGCGTTGCGGAAACCGCGAAGCTATTGGAAAACACTTTTCGCGCGGTAAACATCGGCATGGCAAACGAAATGGCCAGGCTTTGTTATGCGTTGAATATCGACACCTGGGAAGTGATTCGCGCCGCGGCAACCAAGCCATTTGGTTTTATGGCGTTTTATCCCGGGCCGGGCATTGGTGGGCACTGCATTCCGCTCGATCCGCATTATCTTTCGTGGAAGGCGCGCCAGCACGGCTTTGACTCGCGCTTCATCGGTCTGGCGGAGGAAGTTAATTCGCGCATGCCGGAACACGTGGTCCAACTCGTTGCCGATGGCCTTAATGACGAGAGCAAGTCGATGAAGGGCTCGCGCATTCTGTTGCTGGGCGTGGCTTATAAAAAAGACATTGACGACGTGCGCGAGAGCCCAGCGCTGTCCATCATCGATCGGCTGCGCGCAAAAGGCGCCGACGTGCGTTATCACGATCCGTTTGTAAGCGAGGTTAGATTTGACGACGCGCACATCGAAGCAAGCGGCGACCCGCTTACTTCCGCGGAGTTGACCGATGCCGAGCTGCGCGATTCGGATTGCGTGATTATTGTTACCGACCACAGCGAAATCGATTACAGCCGCGTGACGCAATTAGCTTCGCTGGTAGTCGATACGCGCAACGCTTTGAATGGTGACGTGCGTCGTGAGAGCAGCGCCCGGATAATCAGATTGTAAGTTCTTAGGAGGTTGAAGTCGTGGCAATAAGAGGGGTTCAATTCGTTACTGATGCCGAAGGTCACAGGGTAGCCGTGCAGCTGGATTTAAAGGACTGGGGCGAGCTCTGGGAAGACATCTACGACAACATTGTGGCTGATAGCCGCAAGGACGAACCAAATGTGCCTCTTGACGATTTTGAGACTGAACTGCGTGCCGAAGGCCTCTTAAATGAGTGACTCGGCTTACTCCATTGAAGTAACTCGTTCCGCACAAAAGGAAATTCGAAATCTCGATAGAAACGTGCGACTGCGTATTATCAACGTAGTCGGCGCACGACCTAACTACATGAAGGTCGCGCCAATCGTCGAAGCAATGAAGCGGCGTGAACGAGAGTTTGCGCCGCTTCTCGTGCATACCGGCCAGCATTACGATGCCGACATGTCTGACGCCTTCTTTCGCGACCTCGATCTGCCGGCGCCGGATGTTCATCTCGGGGTTGGCTCGGCGTCGTGCGAAGCGCAGATAGCTGCAGTTGAGGAGCGTTTCGAACCGGTGATTCGAAAGGAAAAGCCCGACTGGATAATTGTGGTTGGCGATGTAAACTCAACGCTAGCCGGCGCCCGCGCGGCGCGGAAGATGGGCGTAAGGGTCGCGCACGTCGAAGCCGGCTTGCGCAGTTACGACCAATCGATGCCGGAAGAAACCAATCGGGTGGAAACAGATCGAATTTCCGATCTATTGTTTACCCCATCTACCGACGCCAATGAAAACCTGCTTGCGGAAGGCATTGCACCCGAACGCATTCGCCTGGTCGGTAACGTTATGATCGATTCGCTCAGGAAACATCTCGAGCACGCGTAGCAATCGGCTATCAAAACAAACCTGGGATTGACCGACAAGGATTATGCAGTTCTTACTCTCCATCGTCCTTCGAATGTGGATGAACCGAAAGCGTTCAACCGCATTCTTGATGCCCTTACAGAAATTAGCCAGCGCCTGCCGATTGTATTTCCAGTTCATCCGCGCACCAGAAAGAATATCAGCGAGTTTGATCTAAGCGAACGAGTCAACACGGTAAGCGGTTTGCGACTCATCGAGCCGCTTGGCTATTTAGACTTCTTAAGTCTCTACAGCGGGGCGCGTTTGGTGCTTACAGATTCCGGCGGGATTCAGGAAGAAACTACTGTACTCGGCATTCCGTGTTTGACGTTAAGGGAAAACACCGAACGCCCAATCACAGTTACGTTGGGCACAAACAGGGTTGTCGGCACGGACACTGAGACGATTGTGCGGGAAGCTTTCCGGGCGCTTGATGCAGTACCGAAATCTGCTGTCGCAATTCCGCTTTGGGACGGCCACACTGCTGAACGAATTGTCAGTGCCATCGCGCAGTGAAACTAAAGTAAGCTCAAACAAAACTACGATTTCTTTTGCCAGCCGGCAATACAGGCCGACAACGATTCATCAAATGATGCGGGATTCCAATCCGGCGCGAGACTTCGAAGTCGAGAAATATCAGCTTGCCAGCGTGCCGGATCGCCGGAACGCTTGAGTCCGCGACAGCGAATCTCTTTCTCGGGCGCAACCAGTTTTCCAATTTGCTTCGCAAGATCAAGAACACGCCTTTCCGTGCCGCTGCCTATGTTCACGAGAAGATTGTCACCCGCTTGCATCACGGTGTTCTGGTTCTCAATTATTCCAAGCACCGCCGCAGCCATATCATCAACCGATAGGTAGTCTCGCGTCTCGGAGCCCGAGCCTTGCAGCCAAACCGTATGCTCAGCTCCGGCAAACTGCTGAAACAATTCCCAGATTAGTAAGCGTCGTTGAGCCGTGCCGAAGAGCGAGAAAATGCGACAGGTAATAATGCGTTGTCCGAAACAATTCGAATACTCGCGCGCGAGTAGTTCGCATGCGGCCTTATGAAAACCGTAAGGCGAAATCGGATGGATGGCCGCGTCTTCTGCAACCGGCAATTGAGTGAGTTGGCCATAGACGGCGCCGCTCGAAGGAAACAGAAGCAGTGGCAAGAGGGTGGAGCGCCGCACGCTGTCCAGCACATTGGCCCAACTCAACAGCGACGCTCTGAAATCATCCAACGGCGCAGCGAAAGAGGCGCCGACGGACGCAGTCCCGGCAGCGTGGAAAACTGCGTCAGGTGCGAAGTCGCGAATGGTTTGGGATAAATCTGCGCTAACGACGTCGGCGGTCACATATGGGCCCGGCCAATCGGCAGCAGGCTGCGCCGCGCGGCTGATGCCCAGCACCTCATGACCTTTCCGCGCGACATGACGTCCAAGGCTGCCGCCAACAAAACCGCGACTTCCCGTGATCAGAATTCTCACTCGTTGCTTACCCTATCTCGCCTGTCAATCTGAGAATACGTTTTAAGAATTGCACAACCCCTAAAATTCACATTCTGTGCCGATCTTCTGCGCCAGCCGCGTAGCGGCGAAATGTTTATAGAACTGCAGACCTCTAAAATGTCTTAGCTCCGTCAGGAGCGAAATATGTGCCGCCCATAAATGGGCTCGGGTTATTTGGTTTGACCGGGTTCTATAAACATTCCGTCCCTACGGGACTCTTTGAACTCACTTCTCTGATCGAGTTGTTAATAGTTTCTGCAATCACATCAGGAGTAAAGTTTTCGTTCACATGACGATGGCTGTTGGTTGCGAGCGTCTCCCATAATTCTTTATTTGAATAAAGTCGAGTAATTGCAACGGCGAAATCCGCAGGAGAGTCTGCAATCATTGCGTTGAATTCACTCACTAAACCAAAACCTTCCGCGCCCATCAAGGTAGTTACGACAGGTAAGGCATAAGACATCGCCTCGCCAACCTTGCCTTTCACGCCTGCGCCAAAGCGCACCGGCGCGACAAAGACGCGACAACCCTGGAATAGCGGCGCAATTTCGCGGACATAACCGGTGACCTTAACTTTCGCTGAAGCATAAGCCGCGATCTCCGCCGGCACGTTGTCGCCCACAATGAAGAGGTTAACATCAGGTAATGACCGTTCAACCAGCGGAAAAATCTCCCGCATGAAAAAATGGACAGCGTCGCTGTTGGGACGATGGGCCAGGTTGCCTACAAAAAGCAATCCCGCTCGATCTTCGAAAGACTTGCCACGGTCGTGTAAGTCATGAATTGTGGGAACTACTTCAATCCGCTTACCCGGAGCCTCGTGCTGCATTACGCGTTTGTCTTCCGACGAATTACACCAGATCAGATCACTCGCTTGCGCTAAACGCACCTCGAGTTTTCGATAGCGGCGCGCGGCCTCCCCCATCTGAGCATCTCGCGAAATCTCAAATTCGCGTTCCAGTCGAATGAAATGTGCGTCCACCATATCGAACACGATGGTGACGGTCGGATCGACGCGCCGAATGCGGGGAATCATCGCCTCAGCCAGCAAAGGCCTGCTGACAATTGCAGCCTTAACCTTCCGCGACTTCAGCAGGCGTCTATAGTCGATCGTCTCGGCAGTTTCAATACCCTCCTGCCAAAGCGCCGCTTCGTAACGCGCTTCCGTTGTGCGATTGAACGATATGAAAACGACGTGGCTCCATTGCGCGAGCGCTTTCAGAATCATCCACATGCGCGCGCTGCCGGCGTCACGATCCGGACTGGGAACTCGTTCGTCAAAAACGAGAACGGTGGGACCAAGCAGACGGTGTGCAGCTTCGGGCACTCGCTTCAGGTTTTTCTCGAACTGCTCTTGCTTGAGAACGGTCCCCCATTTCTCGACAAAACTTTCGCGGTTAACTATCTGAAAATGTTTTATTCCTTTTTTGACATCACGACCGGCCGTGACCCCTTCGTAATGGACCAGCCGTGAGGCCGGCTGATAAATCACTTTGTAACCGAGCGAGCGCACGCCAAAACAGAGATCCACGTCTTCATAGTAAGCCGGCGCAAAGCGACGATCGAAACCGCCGAGCCGCTCAAAAACTTCTCTTCTAATCAACAGCGATGCGCCTGAGCAGTAATCAAGATCTGTGCGACTGGATCATCATCGAGAATCTG
>JBDUCB010000002.1:0-2346 GCA_040003695.1 bacterium | reverse complement strand
GCAGTTGTTCGTCGCCTCCGTAACCAAAGTTCATCGGCGATTCCGGCCAAACTAGTAATCGCGGTTTGGTGCCGTTGGGGACTTGATTCAGTGCCGCCTCACTCATTTCGAAGTGACGCACTGTTAACAGCTTCATGTCGTCGTTCGACTTCGTCAGATCCATGGGCACGTTTGGCTGAATCGCCACCACAACCGCACTGGCATTTTGTTCAGGTCGTAGTTCCCCCTTGCCTGCGGTTGCGAATAGGATCAGGACAACAAAGGCAACCGCGCTTAATGTGATTAGCATAGCGCGCGTTTTTCGCTGGACCAGCGCTAAGGCGATAACTGCGTTTATGAGAAGCACCAATGCGCTAACCGCATAAACACCGCCCCAGCGAGCCGAACCAATTAACTGCGGGTGAAAAGCCTGTGAATAACCAATCGCGTTCCAAAGCTGACCGGTTACTTCAAGCCGCAACCATTCCAACGTGCTCCAACTAAGCGGAGCGATCAGGAGCGTCGTCATTCCCCAATGCCGAATCGTGCGCGACATGAAGAGTCCGAATAGCCCGGGAAACACACCAAGCAGGGCTGCCCCGGGAAGCAATAAGGGAAAGGCAATCCAGGGTGAGATCCCGACCGTGTGAATCATTGAATAGGTGAGCCAGTAACACGAACCGTAAAAGAAGACTGTGCCGAACACCCATCCCAAAAAGAAAGGCCGCCAACGGCCTCGGTTGATCGCTATCACCAATAGCAGTGGCACGAGTGCGCACCATGCGAGCGGCCAAAGATCGAAATCGGGAAAAGAAAGGATAAGCAAAATTGCGGACAGCGTAGCTGCACCAAAATCTACGACGGCGGGCGATCTTTCACCGAGTCGTGCGGTGGCGTCAGAGAGATGTTGAGCGAACGGGGGGCGATTAGACTCAACATCCTGCATGGCCGTGAGTTTAGCAAACGCAGAAATTGAGAGCTAAGTTTTCGGTGCCGATACGACAAACAAGCGCCCGCATTCAGAAGCCGATCAGTTGCTGAAAATATTTTCCGCGGCGCCGGAAATTCGTCGATTACCCGGCGCAAAAGAAGCGCAAATAGGGTCAGTTCGACAGAAAACGTCACCGTCAAAGTGACAAATTTCGTCGCAGGTTGACCGAGGCTGCTTGTTAACTTTTGAATGCGAATTCAAACGTATCGCGGAAATGCGTGACGCTCGGAAGCATTAAAATCCCGCGAAAAATAAAAGAAAGCGTAAATGCGGGAGAACCCAGCCATTGCTGACTGGGTTCTATATTTCGGGGGGAAGCACTGAAGGGTTGCTCGGAGGGTGGCTGGCGCAGCGGCAGGCGGCGCTCAGAGAAGTGATGGCGGCGGGGGCACTTTCAACCTTTACATTGGGTCTTCCGTGCGTGCCGGTTATCTATAGAGCAGCTTGCGTGCCAAAGAAGAAATTTCTCTGGAAAGCAGGAGCGATTGAGCGTAAAGCGAAGGGCTTGGACAAATGCCACACCAATTGATCGCCGTTTGGCCCATTATGAACCTAGTCGCCTGTAGTAGTTCTTCGTGATGGACCATGAAAAATAGCAGATCAAAAAGAGGAAGAACCCAGTCATTGCTGACTGGGTTCATGTTTCGGAGGGAAGCACTGAAGGGTTGCTCGGAGGGTGGCTGGCGCAGCGGCAGGCGGCGCTCAGAGAAGTGATGGCGGCGGGGGCACTTTCAACCTTTACATTGGGTCTTCCGTGCGTGCCGGTTATCTACTGAGCACCTTGCGTGCCAAAGGAAAACTTTTTGTGGAAACTGAGAGTGATTAGACTTAACGCGAGGTGACGGTGAGGAATGCGCGGATCGCCAGGATCAATCGCGACCTTCGACCCGAAGAAAAAGATCGTCGACACCGACAATGCGTACCAGGCGCCGGGACGAGATGACAAGGTCATCGGCCGAGCATGCGGGCCACAGCTCGCCGTTCACGATTACAGTGCCCTCCGGCGTGAGCGTCGTTTCGACGCGACCCGATTCGCCAATTAGTCGCAGATCGTTGTTCGCAAATCGTTTGCGCAGCGAGAGCACGGCCACGATGAGAGCCAGCACCAGGCCGAGCGCGATAGCAACAACGATAACGGTGAAGACCATATAGTTGATTTTGTTTAGAGGCGGGCGCTGTCCGCCATTGAAACTTCAAAAGTCGAAACTCGAACTAATTTTTTCCCATCGTAACCTGACGTTGCAAGGCAATAGCTTCCTGGTTGTTACCATCGATGGTCATAGCGCTGGCTGCATACTTGGTTGCTTCGCCGCGGTCGCCACGGTCAAGAAAGATCCTGCCGAGCAAAATGTGAGCATCAATTAGTTTTGGATCCC
>JBDUCB010000322.1:0-7820 GCA_040003695.1 bacterium | reverse complement strand
CTTGCTGCAAATTCTTTCTCGGGAAAGAGCGGGTGCAAGCGCCTCTTCCCGACCATGAGATTTCCGCAAACTCTCGCTTAAGTTTCCGCCAACTCTCGCTTAAGTAAGGTCGGTCAAAACTCACTTTAGGCTCTCGTACTCTTTTTTTGCTTCGATCAGAACGGGCAGGTCCGCGTCGGCGTCTTTCCACAAGGCAAAGAAATCCTGATAAGCCTTGCGCGCTTTTGCTGTGTCGCCTTGAAGTACGGCGGCGCGTGCGAGACCGAGTTGCGCCAGCGGATAAAAGTAGGAGACCGTAGACCAGCCCCGGTGGTCCAGTATCTCCTGGAATTGCTCCGCAGCTTCTGCTCCCTTTTGTTGAGTCAGATATGCCTGACCGCGAAGGTAGGCGATGGGAAAAAGAAGATATCCTTCGTAGAGTCTGGTCGTCTCCAACAATTCAAGCGCCCGAGTTGGATTACCGCGCCGCAGCTCAATTTGGGCTTGAACCAGCGGTATCCGAACTTGATTAAGCAACGTGTCTGTCGGAAAACGCCTGCCGAATTCGTCAAAAATGGATTTTGTTTGGCCGACTTCGCCGCAGATAGCCAGCGCATTGGCTGCCAGTGAGAGGCTAAGCCGGTCGTGCGATACAGCGAGCGCCTTCGCGGCTTGCTCTTTCACCTTGCCGCAATCACCGAATTGCGCGTCCCGCACAGCCATTCCCGCTAAGAGCTGCGCGGCAACCTCGTTCAAATCACGTCGCTCGGCCAACTCAAAGGCACTGCTTGAAAATTCTCTCGCTTTCCGCAACTGCCCGGAAAACGCGGCAGCGTCGGCTTGCCAGGTTTGCGCAGCGTATTCCTCAGGCTTTCCATTCGCCCATTCGATCTCTCGCTTCATCACGGCCGCATCGCCTTCGACATAGGCAATCCGATAAAGGTTTTGGTGCATTCTCAAATTTTCGAGCTTCTGTGACAGGGCTTGATTGATTGTGGCCTTAGCCTCATCGAAACGATTAAGGCCTACGAAGCTCGTAGCCAAAAGCGAGTGGCCGGAAGCCGAACTCGGACTGAGGCGAATCGCTTCGCGAGCCTCCTCCGCGGCTTTATCGAATTGACCAAGTTCCATGTATTTGAAAGCCAAATTGTTATGCGGTGCGCCGTCGCGTGGATAGGTGCGCTTCCACAGTTCTGAGGTTTCAAGATACTTTTCCAATTCCCCAGTTACGTTATCGTAATAGACCTGAGTGATATAGAGTCTTTCGTGCTCGCCGACCCGGTCGCGCAACTCGTATGCTTTTCGCGAGGCTTCGGCTGCAAGATCAAACTGCCTGCTGTTGAAGTACATTGATGACATCGCGGCGTAGGCCCGCGCAAAATTAGGATCCATTTCGGTCGCGCGTTTAAAAAAAGGAATGGCTTCGAGGTACTTGCCCTTGAATTGCTGTTCAACTCCCAGTGAGAAGACTTTGAGGGCTTCGAGCGATGAGGTCGTAGCCTGATAGATTGGAGCGTCGTACTTTTGAATAGAAGCCAACGATTCGCCCAACTGCTCGCGTAGCTTCGTCGCCGCATTGCCCAGCGCAGAAAGCACTTGCTCTTTGCTTTCAGCTTCTGCTTGTTGGAGGGCAATCGTGTCGCCCGTTTGCGCGTTTCCTGCCTCCAGCGTGATGACGTAGTGGCTGCCAAGATTTGAAATTGAGCCCGTGAGAAACGCTTTCAATCCCTGTCGCTCGCAAATCTCGCGCGCAATCTGCTTCGTCACCCGCTCGTCAGAAGAACGATTCATGAAGCGTAGTGCCTCGCGTACACGTTGGTCCGAGAAGATATTCAAGAAAGGTGATTGCTCGAGTTGCACCGCAAGCGCCTGCTTAAGTGTTCCATCGAATACTGGATCGCCGGTGGTATTGACGAAGTCAGCAAGCACGATGGTGTCCTTCTCAGTTAGCGGAGCGGCGGAAGTGTGTTTGAGGTACCAGAAAGTTGCCAGGACTATTGTCAGCGCAAGCACTCCGAGCATCGTTATTGCAGCACGCTTGTGACGGTTGACCTGATTGACGATGTACTCCGCGCTGGAGGTCGCGGCCTGTGAAGTATAGGAAGTATCGCCTTCAGGCGGCGCCGTTTGTGGTGCGAAGGAAATGCCGCTTGTAGTCGGTACTCCCAGTCTTTCCGGTGGCGTGGTCCGCTCCAGCTCGGCATTAATCTCTAAACGCTTTTTCAACTGCCGCAGGTCAATCAGCAGATCCTTCGCTGACTGATACCGCTCCTCGCGTTTCTTCGCCAGCGCTTTCCCCACAATGCGCTCGAGCTCGTCCGGCGCCTCGCGCGAGTACCGGGCAAGAGGCGGCGGTTCTTTCTCGCTCAGAATCGACACCAGAACCTCGATCTTGTTCGAGCCTTCAAACGGTAAACGCCCCGCGACCATGAAGTAAATCAAAACACCAAGGCTGAAGATGTCCGTGCGCGCGTCCACTTCCAGCCCGCGCGCCTGTTCCGGCGACATGTAGATAGTCGTTCCCATCACCATCCCGGAGTCAGTCTTGATAGGCGCGGTTGTCGGCGCCTCCGGGTCCACGTAACCAGTCGGCGTATACTCAGTAAGTTTCGCGAGCCCGAAATCCAGAACCTTCACGATCCCATCACGACGAAGCATGATGTTCTCAGCTTTGATGTCGCGATGAATGATGCCGGCCTCGTGGGCAGCCGCAAGCGCACTCGCGGTTTGAATCGACACATCGAGAACTTCGCCAAGTTTCATGACAGAGGGTCGCATGTGTTCACGCAGCGTCTCACCATCGATGAATTCGGTGGCAATGAAATGACCTGAATCTGTTTCGTCAATCTCGTGGATGGTGATGATATTGGGATGATTCAATGAGGAGGCAGCCTTGGCTTCCCGCACGAAACGCTCCATGCGATCAGGATTCAATGCAACGTCCGCCGGCAGAATCTTCAAAGCGACTTTGCGGTCAAGTTTCGTGTCCTGCGCCAGATACACTTCGCCCATACCGCCCTCGCCGATTTTGGCGACGATCCTGTAATGCGACAGAGTTGTGTTGAGTGACAGTTCGTTACTAATCTTGTTACAACTTCATTCCGGCAGATTCATGCGTTTCAGCAGATCCTTGAATCGCGGTTCCGAGCGCAGACCGTCAAGCTCTGGATCAACAGCAAGACTGCTGGCTATTTCGGAATGACCTGACACTTCCTTTTCGAGCCAGTTCAATGCCTCCTCTTTATCGCCAAGCCCGATGTAAATAAGTGCAAAGGTGTAGCTCTGAACATAATTCGAGGCTGATTCCTGTTTTAACTCGCTGAGCAATTTCAGAGCTTCGTCGCGTTTGCCGGATTTCGCCAGCCACAATCCCAGATACCCCTTTCCTGCGGAAGCCCTATTCAATTCGATACATGTGCGCGTTTCGGCTATGGCTTCGGAATACTTTCCGCTTACGCCATAGGCACGCCCCAAAGCCTGGTGAGCGTAAGCAAAATTTGGGTTAGGAAGGAGAGTGCGTTTGTATTCTGCAATCGCCTCATCATATCTCCGAGCGAAGACGAAAGTGTCACCAAGATTCGTACCGATGATCGGTGAAAGCGGATCAAGTTCCTCGGCACGCTGCAACTCGACAAGACTATCGTCAAACCTTTTTAGATTCGAGAGGTCAGCACCAAGCCAATGATGGGCGGTCGCGTAATTCGGTTTGAGTTCGATCGCGCGGCGATATTCCTTTTCCGCGCCATTCCGATCCCATTCATAATTGGAAAGATAAAATCCGAGCGCGGTGTGTGCTTCTGCCAGCGAATCGTCAATCGCCAATGCCCGCAAAGCCGCCGCTTTCGCCTGAGGCATGCTGTCGTCTGCCGGTGCAACATCGTAACTCGAAAAGAGAACATAGGTTTCAGCCAAACCGGAATAAGCAAGTGCGTAATTCGGGTCTTTCTCAATTGCCTGACGATAGAGTTCAGCAGCTTGTTTAAGCGATTCGCCCGTCCGCTTGTTCCAAAAGTACTTTCCTTTCAAGTAGAGCTGATAAGCCTCGGCGTTCTCGGTGTATTTCTTCTCGACTTTTGCCGCGTCCGCACCAGAAAGCTTTGCTTTCAGTTTGCTCGACACGTCACGGACAATTTCGCCTTGCAAGGAAACAAGTTGGGATTGTTTGCGGTTATATGTATCGCTCCACAAAACATCCTGCGTCTGCGCGTCGACTAATTCCAGACTGAGCCGCAAATCATCGCCGCGCTGAGCAACTCTGCCGAGCAAAACCGCCTGCACACCCAATTCTTCGCCAATCTTTTTCGGCGTGGTTTCTTTGCCCTTGTAGAAAAAGACCGTGCTCCTCGCTTTGACTGATAGATTTGGAATCTCTGAGAGACTGCTTATCAGCGTTTCCGTCATTCCATCGTTCAAATATTCGAGATCCTGATTGCCGCTCTCATTAACAAACGGCATCACCGCAATTGATTCGATCGCTCGTGTTTTCTTGTGGGTGAGATAAAAATAAGCGGAACCAGCAACGGCAATAGCGATTAGGAATAAGCCGGCAATCACTAATGCAGCTCTACCCCGTTTTGATCCGCTCAGTTCGCGGGTCGTGCCAGGAGTTGATTGAGCCGGAAGCACAGTTGTCGGCGCGGTAGGGCGGTTCATACCTGCGTCAGTGCGATGCGGGAGGATGCTCGTCTCGATTTCGTTTACTGCCGACGCCGAGCCGAACTTCACCGTTCCAGAGTCAGCACTGACAGCTCCTGAGTCGCTGATCAGAGCCGTGCCGTCCGCGCGACAGAAGACGAGGGCATTGTCTGTCTCAACACGATTACATTGGGGGCAACGTTTCATAATTGGAACGGAAGCTCTCTATTCCGGCAGATTCATGCGTTTCAGCAGATCCTTGTATCGCGGGTCGTCGCGCAGAGATTCAAACTGAATTTGCCAGCGGATTTCCGCTAACTTCCCGTTTCGAGCCTGGAGATCTTTTTCCAACCATTCAAACGCTCTGTCCTTCTCGCCTAATCCGGCATAGACGACAGCGACATATTGTCCGTTCGCTTCCTTCCGTGCGTATTTATCTTCCAGTTCTTTGATAAGGGCGATTGCCTCGGCTCGCTTTCCGGTGGCGGCATAAACATAACCCAAATCACCGAGTGTAATACCCGAACGTTTAGTTATCTCCACTGCCTTTTCCGCAGCCGCGATGGCTTCCGCATTATGCCCCTTTTTTAGATATGACAGTGCCAGATACTCATAAGCTGGTCCGAAATTCGGATCGATAGCCCGCTCTGCGTATGCTTTCGCTTGCGGGAGCGTTTCGCTTGTTGGAGTACCGGCGTATTCGTTCAAAACTGCGTAGCAATCAGCGAGACCAACAAATGCCAGGGCGTAATTCGGGTCCCTGTCCGTCGCCGACTTGAATTGCTCGATCGCTTTCTTGAGGTTTTCAGCCGTGCGTTTGTTCCAATAATAACGACCTTTCAAATAGGCTTGATAGGCATCCGGATCGGAAGTCGCGGCCTTGGTTACTTTTGTTTCTTCCGCCCCTGATAGTATTGTTTTGAGATTACTCAAAACGTTTTTGGCAATCTCGCTTTGCAATGAAACAAGCTCAGCTTGTTTGCGTTGGTATTGCTCAGTCCAAATCACGCTATCTTTCTGAACATCAACCAACTCCAAACTCAGTGTCAATTGGTCGCCGCGTTGCACCACCCTGCCGTTCAATATCGCCTGAACATTCAACTCTTTGGCAATCGTCTTTAGGTCGGTGTCTTTACCCTTGTAACGAAAGACCGATGAACGCGGTTTGACATTCAAATTCGGCAGGTTGGACAAACTCTTGATGAGCGTCTCAGTCATTCCGTCCGAGAGATATTCCAAATCAGCGCTGCCGCCTTCGTTGACAAACGGCATCACCGCGATCGATGTGATTGCCACATCAGCTCTTCCCCCGCGCAAATAGAGTCCGAGTGCCGTAAGACCGGCAACCAGCACGAGCAGAGCAACAACCGCTGCAAGTTTGTGCTGTTTGATACCCGTGACTACGTACTCGGCGCTGGAGGCGCGGGTAGAGTTTGAAGGCGACGGCGTGCTGGTTGTCGGGCTGAAGCTTTGGCTGCGTGTAGCCTCGGCGCCGGAGCTTCCGGCTGTTTCGCTACTAGCTGCCGGCGACACGGTTGTATCAATGCCGGCTCCTTCCAGTTCGCGCCGCAGCTCTTTCAGCTCGATCGCAACTTCCCTGATCGATTGATATCGCTCGTCGGGATCTTTCGCCAGACAGCGCCGCACAATGCGTTGGAGTTCCGCGGGAGCTGACGGATTGAGATCAAGGATGGCCGGGGCCGGCTCGTACACGACCATGTGTAATGACTTGATGAGTGATTCACCCTCGAAAGGCTTCTTTCCCGTCACTGCTTCGAACAGAATGCAACCGAACGAAAAGATGTCGGAGCGCTGATCGATCTCTTTGGTTTTGCCCTGCGCCTGTTCGGGCGACATGTAACCGACGGTGCCCATCACTGTGCCGGGCGAAGAATGCTGCGGCATTACTGCCGTGGCCACTTCACTGGAATCACCCGAGAGCATCGGCTGCTGCTCGATCAGTTTTGCCAAGCCGAAATCGAGAATCTTCGCGTGCCCATCGAGGGTGATCATGATGTTGTCGGGTTTGAGATCGCGATGAACAATTCCTGCTGCGTGGGCTCGCGCCAAACCCTCGGCCGCGTGTTGCAGGAAACGCAGCAGCTTTCTCAGTTCCGTTCGCTCCTGATGAATCTTTTCGCCCAGCGTAAGGCCGTCGACAAATTCCATCGCAATGAAGTGAACCTCTTCGCCGCTTGGAGCGTTTGCCTCCGAGCCCTCCCTTACGGTCGGGCTACTGCCTCGGTCACTGCCAATCTCATAGATGTGCGCGATGTTGGGATGATTGAGCGCGGCCGCGGCTTTCGCTTCCTGCACAAACCGCCGCATCCGATCCTGATTCGCCGCAAGTTCCGACGGCAGAATCTTCAAAGCGACTTTGCGATCAAGCTTTGTGTCCTGCGCTAGATAAACCTCGCCCATTCCGCCCGCGCCGATTTTGGCGACGATGCGGTAATGGGACAGAGTTGTGTTGGCTAACAGTTCTTGATTCATGTTCAATCACATTGACCCGGGCAAACCAATTCGCCGAACCAAATCCTTAAAGTGCTGATCAGCATGAAGGAGCTCGAGACGCTCATCTGTTATCAGGTAAACTGGCAAATAATAAGAACGCTCTGCATATGCTCGCTCAAGCCAGGTGAACGCTTTCTCCTTGTCAGCGAGTCCGGCATAAATAACCGCGATGTTGTATGGTGAAACGTAACTACCCTTGGCTGATTTTGTGATTAGATCGGTGAGTATCTTTTCCGCCTCGGCTTTTTTCCCGGACACTGCATAGGCGTGTGCGAGGCCAGACCAGTTTTCCGACTGGTCGCTATCGGCATCCACACCTCGCTGAAATTCGACGATCGCCTCCGGCATCATCCCTTTCTGTTCATACGAGCGCCCAAGGTATGAATGGTGAAGCCAGTAATTCGGATCGATCTTAATTGCGTTTTGCAGGTGCGTAATCGTCTCATCCCATCGGCGGCTGAAAAGCAAAACGGAGGCAACACCGAAGTTTGCCAATGACGAAAGCGGATCTATTTGCAATCCCTGACGAGCTATGCTCAGAGCTTCGTCATGTCGTCCCAGTGATGCCAGGAAATACGCATAATATGTGTAAGACTCGGAATTCTTAGGATTCAGTTCCAGAGATCGCCTGAATTCCTCTTCCGCTTTTTTCCAATCCCAATCGTACCAATGTGCGACAAGCGCCAACACGA